>DAORXQ010000001.1 GCA_035371905.1 bacterium
TACACCTGACTGGAGAATAACAACAGGAATAACTTTAAACTGGTAAAAGGGAGGAAATTATGAATAAGAAATTAGTTTTATATCTTTTTCTTTCAATTTTTTTAAATTCTTTTGCTCACTTTGGAATGATTATACCTTCTCCTGACATTGTTGAGGAGAAAGAAAAAGCAAATATAAATTTAAAGATTTTATTTGCACATCCTTTTGAAGGAAAAACAATGGATATGGAAAAACCATCTGATTTTGGAGTATTTTTCAGAGGAGAAAAGATTTCATTGTTAAATGAGATTAAAGAAACAAGTTATAAATTTTACTCTGATGAAAAGATACACAGAGGTTGGAGTTTAAGTTATACTTTGAAAAGACCCGGAGATTATATTTTTTACTGTATTCCTTCGCCTTACTGGGAACCTGCTGAAGAAAAATATATAATTCACTATACAAAAGTTATTGTTAATGGATTTGGAATGGAAGATAGTTGGGATAAGGAAATAGGACTAAAAGTTGAAATAGTACCTCTTGTCAGACCTTATGGAATTTATGCTGGTAATACCTTTTATGGAATTGTTAAATTTAATGGAAAACCCGTTCCTTTCTGTGATGTAGAAATTGAGTATTTTAATGAAAAGGGAAATATAAAAGCACCATATTCACCATTTATAACTCAAGTTGTTAAAACAGACCAAAATGGCGTATTCTATTATTCTTTTCCTAAAAGTGGATGGTATGGATTTTCAGCAATTTGTACAGATGAAAAAAAGATAAATGATAAAGAAGTTGAAGTTGCAGGAGTACTGTGGATTAAAGTTTATGAAATGAAATAAAATGCATATATCAGAAGGGGTTTTGTCCGGACCTATTCTTGGAATAGGCGCTGTAATAACTTTGGCAGGGACATATAAAGGACTTAAAGATTTAGAATATAAGGATTATCCAAAGGTCTCTTTATTAACAAGTGCTTTTTTTGTTGCATCACTGGTACATGTTCCTGTGGGTCCTTCAAGTTCTCATCTTGTTTTAAATGGCCTTTGCGGAATAATTCTTGGCTGGAAAAGTTTTCCTTGTATCTTACTTGCTTTATTCTTACAGGCATTATTATTTCAATTTGGAGGTCTTACAACACTTGGAATAAATACGGCAAATATGGCGATTCCTGCGGTAATTTCTTATTATATTTTCAAACCATTTTTAAAGAAAAATTATTTTTTAACAGGTTTTCTTTCAGGCTTTTTTTCAATTATTCTATCATGTGTTTTTGTATTTTTCTCTCTTTATTTTACAGGTAGTTTTTTTGAAAATGTTGGAAAAACTATTTTTGTAGTTCATCTACCAATTGCAGTTATTGAAGGTTTTATAACCGGCTTTATTCTTTCTTTTTTAAGTAAAACAAAAAAGGAATTACTGGAGGTATAAATGAAAAAATTAATTTTTATATTTTTTATTTTTTCAGTCATTACTTTTGCTCACAAAATAAATATTTTTACTTATAAGGAAGGAAATAAAATTTTTGTTGAGGGATATTTTCAGGATGGTTCTCCATGTAAAAATTCACCTGTTGAGGTATATAACGAAAAAAGTGAAAAAATTCTTGATGGAAAAACTGATGAAAAAGGCATTTTCTCTTTTGATATTCCGGATGCAGAAAAAATTAAAATTGTTCTTACCGCTGATATGGGTCATAAAGTAGAAACAGAAATGGAATTGAAGAAAAAAACTGAAATTAAAAAAGAAGAAAAAAAGGTAGAGAAAAAGGAAGAAAAAACTGAAATACAAAAAGGAATTGATGAAGAAAAAATAAAAGAGATAGTAGAAGAAAGTGTTGAAAAAGCAATAAACCCCCTTATAAAAGAAATAGAAAAAGAAAAACAGAAAATAAAATTGACAGATATAATTGGAGGGATTGGTTATATTTTTGGCATATTAGGGATTTACCTTTATTTCCGAGGACGGTCCTCAGAATGGAAAAAATAGACCCTAGATTACGACTTTTAACTTCTTTTGTTTACTCTATATTTGTTGCTCTTGAAAGAAATTTTGAAATTTTTAAATTTTACCTTATTCTGCCAGTAATTTTATTTTTTTTTATCACAGATTTTAAAAAATTTTTTAAAGGGCTTATTTCTGTAAATCTTTTTATATTTCTATGCTGGCTTTTTCTACCTTTAAGTATTCCTGGAAAAGAAGTTTTCCGCTTTTTGAAATTTTCGGTGACCTATGAAGGAATAAGATATACTCTTTTAATTACAATTAAGGCAAATCTAATCTTTTTAACAAATTTTGTTTTAATTTTTTCAACCCATCCCATAAGAATTATTCATGCCTTGCATCATCTTCATTTACCCAAAAAACTTATTAATATCTTCTTTCTTTCAACGAGATATATTCCTGTGATAGAGAAAGAAAAAAATAGAATTCAAAAAGCAATGAAAATAAGATGTTTTGTCCCTAAAAATAATATCCACACATATAAAACAATAGGAAATTTTGTAGGAATTTTACTTTTAAGGTCATATGAAAGAAGTGAAAGAATTTATAAAGCAATGATTTTAAGGAACTTTTCCGGAATATTCTGGACATATCATCATTTTGTATGGTCAAAAAAGGATACATTCGTTAGTTTCTGTGTTATAATTTATTTTCTATGGATAATAATTTTAAAAATCCACTGATTGAACTTAAAAATATAACTGTTTCATATCCTGAAAGAGGAAAAGTCCTTGATAATCTTTCCCTTTCAATTTCAGAGAAGGATAGAATTGGAATAAAAGGAGCAAATGGTTCCGGAAAAACATCCTTACTTTATACAATTGTTGGTCTTGTAAAAATAGAAAAGGGAGAGATAAAAATATTCGGTAAAAAGATGGAAAAAGAGAGTGATTTTGTTGAGGTAAGAAAAAAAATCGGTTTTCTGTTTCAGGACTCTGATGACCAGTTATTTTCTCCTACTGTTGAAGAAGATATTGCTTTTGGACCATTAAATTTAAGATTACCAAAGGAAGAAGTAAAAGAAAGGGTTGAAAGGACTATAAAACTTCTTGGTATAGAGAATTTAAAACACAGATTTTCCCATACACTTTCTTATGGAGAAAAAAGAATTGTAGCAATTGCAACAATTCTATCAATGGAACCTGAAATATATCTCCTTGATGAGCCAACAACAGGTCTTGATGAAAAAACAAGCCAGATAATTGAAAAATTTTTAATTCAGAATAATCTTACCTATTTAATGGTAAGCCATGATATAAATTTTCTTGAAAGGGTCTGCAATAAAATATATCTTCTTGAAAATGGCTCTCTCCTTTCAATAAAATAATTTTTATGCTAAAATTTTTCTATGGTTAAAATTGCTCCTTCTTTACTTTCTGCTGATTTTTCTCGTTTAGGAGAAGAGGTGAAGAAAGTTACAGAGGCAGGTGCTGATTTGATTCATTTTGATGTTATGGATGGACATTTTGTTCCAAATTTAACTTTTGGTCCAATGGTTCTTGCTGCAATAAGAAGATATTCACATCTACCATTTGAGGCACACTTAATGATAACAAACCCTGAAAAATACTGGAAAAATTTTGCTGATAGTGGAGCGGATATAATAGGAATACATATAGAATGTGAAGTTGACCATAAATACATAATTACAGAAATACAGAAATATGGTAAAAGAGCATGTATTGTAATAAACCCACCCACTCCGGTTGAGAAAATTTATCCTGTTTTAGAAATGGTTGATATGGTTTTGATTATGACTGTTAATCCTGGATTTGGAGGACAGAAATTTATATATGAGGTAGTTGAAAAAATAAAAAAAGTGAATGAATACAGAAAGAATAAGAAATTAAATTTTGAAATTGAGGTAGATGGTGGTATAAATAAAGAGACAGGAAAAATTGTGGTAGAAAATGGAGTTGATATACTTGTTGCTGGTAATTACATTTTTTCAGGGAATGACTATAAAGAAAGGATTGAAAGTTTAAGATGGAAAAGATAAGTTTTGAAGAATTGAAAAAAATACTTGAAAGAAAAGAAGAAGATATAGAAAAAGGTGTAAAGGAAATTATAAAAAGAGTTAAAGAAGAAGGAGATAAAGCAATATTTTATTATACTGAAAAGTTTGATAGAGTAAAACTTGAAAATTTAAAGGTGAATGAGGATGAGATAAAAGAAAGCAGAAAATACTTAAAAGGAGAAATTTTTGAATACATTAAAAAAGCAAAAGAAAGAATAGAAAAATATCATAAAAAACAGTTGCCAAAAGGATTTAAAATAAAGGAAAAATATATTGAAATCGAATTCAGGTATCAGCCAATTGAAAAAGTTGGTATATATATTCCAGGAGGGCAATCCCCTTTAATTTCAACAATTTTAATGACAGTAATTCCAGCAAAAGTTGCAACTGTTAAGGAAATATATGTCTGCTCACCACCTTCTTATAATGGGAAAATTCATCCTTTAATAATCGCAACATGTGATTATCTTGGAATTAAAAATATTTTTTCTGCTGGTGGTGTGTGTGCAATAAGTGCTTTTGCTTTTGGGACAGAGACAATTCCTAAGGTTGATTTAATAGCGGGTCCTGGGAATAAATATGTAAATTGTGCTAAAAAGTTATTATTTGGAAAGGTCGGAATTGATTTACCAGCAGGACCGAGCGAAGTTGTTATTTTTTCAGATAGTTCTGGAATTCCTGATTTTATTGAATATGATTTAAAGGCACAGATTGAACATACTGATGGAACTGGGATTTTAATAACAACAGATGAAAAAATTGGCAAAAATATAGAAAAAAAAGTTGAAAAAGGATACTGGATTCTTGTTAAAAATGAAAAAGAAGCAATTGAAATAATAAACTATATAGCACCAGAACATTTAGAGGTAATTTCAAAAAAACCTTTTCTCTTTAAAAATTGTAAGGCAGGAGCGATATTTATAGGGAATTATACACCTGTAACAATAGGTGATTATTTTGCAGGTCCTTCTCATGTATTACCAACAGGAATGTCAGCAAACTTTTCTTCAGGTCTTTCTGTATTTACTTTTTTAAGGAGTTTTGCAGTTATAAAATGTAAAAAAGAATTTATAAAAGAGTACGGTAAATACATAGAAAAAATAGCAGAGGTAGAAAAACTTGAAAGCCATAAGAATTCAATAAAAATAAGAAAATCATAGTTAAACCAACCTTATCTGAAAAAGTATTTTACTTTGACAATTTGAGAAATTTGGGTTAATTCTTAAAAGGATAAAAAATAAAAATGAAAAAGAAAATTAAAATTTCACCGTCCTTAATGTGTGCGGATTTATCACAACTTGGTGAAGAAGTGAAAAAACTTGAAGAAGCAGGTGCAGATTCGTTTCATTTTGATATTATGGATAATAAATTTGTACCAAATATCACATTTGGTCCTGATATAGTAGAATCATTGAGAGAAAAAACATTTTTACCTTTTGAAATTCATATGATGGTTTATCAACCGGAAAATTTGATTGAAAAATTTATAAAAGCAGGTGGCAATATTATAATAGTCCATTATGAAGCAGTACTTTATCCTTATAGAATTTTAAATGAGTTAAAAAATAAAAATATAAAAACAGGCATTGCGATAAACCCTAAAACCCCTGTATGCTGTATTGAAGAACTTATTAAAGAAATTGATACAGTTCTTGTTATGTGTGTGGAACCTGGATTTGCAGGTGGAAATTTCATTCCTTCATCAATTAAAAAAATAAAGGAAATTAAAAATATTGCAGAAAAAGTTAATTCTGATTTATCCATTGAGGTAGATGGTGGAGTCAATGAAAAAACTATTCCCTTATTAATTAAAGAAGGAGCAGATATATTTGTTTTAGGTTCAACAAGTATATTTAGAGAAGAAAGAGATTATAAAAAAAGAATTAAAGATATCAGAAAGTTAATAGAAAAATACTTATGAAAAGGACTCCTGTAATTACTGTTATTGGTTCTTCAAATATTGATCTGGTGGTCAAAACTTCGCATTATCCATCTCCTGGAGAAACTGTTTTTGGAAAGCAATTTTTTATGTGTCCTGGTGGAAAAGGTGCAAATCAGGCAGTTGTGGCTTCAAGATTGGGTGCAAAGGTAAATTTTATATCCTGTATTGGAAATGACTTTTTTGGAGATGTAATTATAAAAAATTTAAAGAAAGAGAATATAAAAACGGAATCTATTATTCGTGACCCTGGAAGTCCATCAGGTATTGCATTAATTATTATTGATAAAAAAGGTGAAAATTCAATAGTAGTAAATCCTGGAGCAAATTACAAATTAGGGAAAAAGGATATTGAAAAACATAAAAAACTTATATTTTCTTCAGATATCCTTCTTCTTCAACTGGAAATACCAATTGATACTGTAGAATATGCTGTAAAACTTGCCAAAAAGAAAAATATCCCTGTTATTCTCAATCCAGCACCAGCGAAAAAAATCCCTGATAGTTTACTTAAAAATATTGATATTCTTACACCAAATAAAATTGAACTTGAAAAGTTAACAGGCGAAAATTTAAATTCAATCAATTCAATAAAAAAAGCATCTTATAAATTACTACACAAAGGGATAAAGACAGTTATAGTTACTCTTGGAGAAAGAGGAGTATTTTTAGTTACAAAAACTTTAAGTGAAATTGTACCTTCAAAAAAAGTAAAGGCAGTTGATACAACAGGTGCTGGAGATGCTTTCAATGGTGCACTCGCATTTGCTATTGCAGAAGGGAAAGATTTGACACAAGCAGTTTATTTTGCTAATATTGTTGCTGCTTTGACAGTCACAAAAATAGGTGCCCAATCATCTCCAGGAAAAGAAGAAGTTGAAAAATTTCTGAAGAACCCTTAAATAAATTTTGACTTAAAAATAAAAAAGATTTAAACTTTTTAACTATTAAATAAACAGGAAATTAAAAATGAAAAATAAAAAAATAGGCTTCACATTGATAGAACTTCTTGTGGTAATTGCAATTATAGCAATTCTTGCTGGTATGCTTTTACCTGCATTAAGTAAAGCAAGAGAAAAAGCAAGACAAGCCACCTGCATGAATAATTTAAAACAGTTATATGTTGCTCTTGAGATGTATGCTAATGATAATGAAGAGTTTTATCCTTTCTGTCAAGGGAGATGTTTCTGGGGAACAGGAAATATCAGTCCACCACCAAATCTTGGATATCCTGGCTGGACAGAACAACTCTATTCTTATGTAAAAAATAAAAATATTTACAGATGTCCTACCTATCCTGTTAAAAATGACCAATTTACTTATTTTTTAAGTGCAAGAGCAGCATATATTGATGCAGGAAATCAGAGAGCGGCAACAAACAGAAAAAAAATAAGATATCCGAGTGCTTTTGTTCTTGCAGGAGATAATGAGTATAAAAATTTTGAAGTGAATGACAATGATAAGGATGACTATTCTCAGAATTGTTTGAGTTGGGAAGAAACAGAAGACCACTGGGCACCATACCATCTTGGTGGATTAAATGTATTGTTTGCTGATGGACATGTCTCATGGATTAGGGAATATGACCCCCAAAAAATAACTTTCAGATATTATGATTTTTCAAATTGGTAAAAATGTTGTAAAATATTTCTATGCCCAGAAAGAAAAAATTTAAAAGGAAAACAAAAGAGACAGATATTGAAATTGAAATCAATCTTGATGGAAAGGGGGATTCTGAAATTGAAACACCGATAGGTTTTTTAAATCATATGCTTGAATTATTTTCAAAATTTTCAAATTTTGATTTAAAAATAAAAGCAAAAGGAGATATAGAGGTTGATAATCATCATCTTGTTGAAGATACAGGAATATGTCTTGGTTCAGCAATAAAAGAAGCACTCGGAGATAAAAAGGGAATTAAAAGATTTGGATTTTCTTCAACTCCAATGGATGAAGTTCTTGTTAATATTTCTCTTGACATTTCAGGAAGACCCTACCTTGTTTTTAATGTTCCAATTATAAAAGGAAGAGAAGGGAGTTTTGAAATTGAAGATTCAAAAGAATTTTTGAAGGGTTTTGTTAATCATCTTGGACTTACACTTCATATAAATCTTGTTTATGGAGATAACTTACATCATATTCTTGAGGGTATTTTCAAGGGGATTGGGCTGGCACTTAAAGAAGCGGTAAAAATAGAAGGGAAAAAATTACCATCCACTAAAGGGAAGATTGATTAAAAATGAATTTCAATAACCTAAAAAAACTTTATGAAGAGTATAAAAATAAATTTGGGAAAATGCATATAATAAAATTTCTGATTTACTAAAAGAAGCCAAAGAAATTCATAAAAAGGACTGGTTAAAAAATCCAACTCCAAACAAAGACCATGAACAATCATGGAGATCATTTAAAGGGAAAAATCTGGAAAAACTGATACATTATATCATAAAAGATGCTGTTGAGGAATTAGGATTAAAAATAATAGAAGGAAATACCTTGGAAAGAAAAAAAGCAGAAAATTTGACAGAGGAACTTTCAAAAGTTAAAAGAAATTTGTTGGTGGATTATGGAGAATATGGTTCACATTTACCCGATGTTGATTTGATAATATATGAACCTGAAAGTTGTAAAATTATTGCTGTTATTTCCAGTAAAGTTACTTTAAGAGAAAGGATTGCACAAACAGGTTATTGGAAAATCAAACTTTCTCAGGATAAAATAACAAAAGATATAAAAGTATTTTTTATTACACCCGATGAAGATAGAACATTGAGTAATAAAAAGCCATGTAAAAAAGGCAGGGCAATTGTTGAAATTGACACAAATGGAGGGTATATTTTAAATGAAGAAAGTATAGAGGAAAGTGAAAAA
Source organism: bacterium (assembly GCA_035371905.1). Lineage (NCBI taxonomy): Bacteria > bacterium. The sequence goes on from DAORXQ010000001.1 coordinate 8,814, forward strand.
GTAAAAAAATTTGACAAATTTGTTCATGATTTAAAAAAACTATTAGGAAAAAATGAAAAGACATAAAAAAGAAGTTAGTTTATTTGAATCTTTTATAAAAGAAGAAGATTTAATAGAAGAAAAAGAAAGTACAGAAGAAGATGAAAAACCACCTTTTGAAACAACAACACTCTGGGATTACCCTAAACAAAGTTATGGAAAAAAAACAAAAGGAGATAATAAATTTCAAGGTGTAACTCCTGCTTTTATAATCTGGAATTTAATACAAAGATATACAAAACTAGGAGATTTAGTAGTTGATCCAATGGCAGGAAGTGGAACCACAATTGATGTTTGTGAAGAAGAAGGAAGGAGAGTTATTGGGTATGATATAAACCCAAAGCATCCCAAAGTAATAAAAAATGATTCCAGACATATTCCTTTACCTGATAATTCAGTTGATATGGTTTTTATAGATTCTCCTTATGGAGATAATGTAAATTATTCCGATGACCCAAAATTTTATGAAGAACTTGAAAAAGTCGCTATCGAGATTAAAAGAATTCTTAAGCCAGGAAAAGTATTAGGATGGTTAATAGGAAATCAATGGGTTAAAGGGAAATTTACTCCTGTTGGATTTAAAGTTTATCAAATGCTTGAAAAACATTTTGAACCTATAGATATAATATGCGTGGCAAGAAGGGGACAAAGTTCAAATACACCTTTGTGGCATTACAGAGCAAGAAAATTTAATTTCTTTTTAAGAGGGTTTAAGTATTTACTGTTATTTAGAAAAGAAGAAAAAAAGGAAGAAGAAAGAAATAGAAAGATAAAGTGGAAGAAATATAAGTAAAATTATCTTTACAAAAATGATAAATTTTGAAGAATTGAAGAAAGAAGGGGAAAGGTGGGTAAGTGAGGGGTTAATTACAGAACAGCAACTTGAAAAAATACTACAGATATATATTCCTGAACAAAAACCCTCTGAAGATGAATTAAGAAAAAATGTTACAAGATTGATTTTGATTTTTGCATCTGTTTTTATTGGAATTGCTTTTTTCTCATTTGTTGCTTCTAACTGGAAATATTTATCTTTCCTTACAAAATTTTTTATAATTGTTATATGTATGCTTTCTTCTTATATTTCTGGCTGGTATTTTATAGAATTCAAAAACTTAAAAAGAACTGGAGAAGCACTTATATACCTCGGACAGTTAATCTTTGGTTCGGGTATTTTTTTAATCGGACAACATCATCATACTCCTGCTTATAACTGGCCTTTAGGTTTTATTTTATGGACAATAGGAACAATTTTACTTGCTTTTTCAACAAATATTTTTTCTCTTTTTTATTTTGCAATAGTTTTATCAATAATTCCTGTTATTGGATTTCCTTTTATTATTTTTGATGAGAGAATAATAAGTCAGTTTTTCTTTACACCTTTATGGATAGTTCTTTTTATGAGTTTTTTTCTTTTCATTTCAGGATTTATAATTTATAAAAAAGGAAAAAAACAGGGGATTTGAAAATGGTGTTTGGATATCTTCTTTTGATTTTAATAGTTTTTCTTTTATTTCAAGGAGCAAGAAATTTTCTCTCTTTCCTCTTTAAAATTAAACAACATCCTGAAAAAGAAATATTTAATCTCACCATAAATAGAGAAAATACTGTCGGACAGATATTTATAATTTTAAGCATTATTTTTTTTGGTGAATCACTACTAATTCTTAACAGATATTTTTCAGGTAATCTTTCTTTTTACTGGGTCATTTTTATTGTAATATTGATTTCTTTAATTCTTGGTTATTTCCTTGAATCTCTTTATTCTATTATTTTTGGTATTATATTTCTACCCTGCTGGTGGATTTCCCATTCAGTAGTATGGATTGAAAAGCGAACAATAGCCACAAATATCATACTGAGTGGACTTTATTTTATAATTTTAATTTATTATCTTTCAGGAAGAATTCTTGAAAAAAATAAAAAATGGGAAAAAACAGGAATAATAATGCATTTCTTATCAATTCCAATGCTTTTTACATTTCTTTTTCTTCTTTCAACTCCTTATGGAATATCACTTATTGAAGGGAATCTTGGAAGCCCAAACATTCTTCTTTCAAAACCTTTAACATTTTTTATTCTTTTATTCTTTTTTTCTTCAACAATCTTACTTTTCTATGCTTCATTTAAAAATTTTATTTCTATTTCCCTTGAATTTATACCTTTATTTTTTATCCTGTGCTTTTTTTTGTCTTTTTTATTCTTTCAAATTCCTCAACTTACAAATATGGAATATACCTACAAAAGGTCATTTGTTGAAAGTTTTACTCCACAAGGTATTTTTTTTGTTATATTTTTAAATATAATCACTTTTTCATTTTCTCTTTTACTTTTTTTTCCTTGGATATCAAAGAAAAGAAGAGATACTTGTAAATTTTGGTGTTCTGTTTATGTCTATTTTTGCAATATTTCAGTATTTTAATTATTTCAAATTTTTAAATAAAAGTTTGTTTTTCCTTGGAGGTGGGATACTGCTTTTTGTATTGGGTTACTTTATGGAAAAGGGAAGAAGAAAATATATTGAAAAAATTAAAGGAGTACAATGAATAAGAAAACAATAAAGTTTTTTATTGTGATTTTTATCCATATTCTTATTTTAACTGGTGTTGCTCTATATTATAAATGGACAAAAAAAGGTATCACTGTTTTTTTAAAAATTGGACGATATGATCCGATGAGCCCATTGAGAGGTGATTATTTAACACTATTTTATCCTGAAATTTCACGTATACCATTTACTGAATTTGCATCTTCTGTTTCTATAGGAGACACTTTTTATGTTCCACTTGAAAAAAAAGATAAAATATGGATTAGAAAAAAGGATGTAAAAATAGACAAAAGGAAGGAATATGAGGGAATATTTATAAAAGGGATGGTTAAAAATGTGGGAAGTTATGTTATATTAGAATATGGAATTGAAACCTACTATATACCTGTTGGAACAGGAGAGGATATTAAATGGAGTGATAATGATTATGCTGAAATATTTATTGATGAAAATGGAAATGGTAAAATAAAAAAGATTTATTTAAATGGTAAACAATTTCCGTAATAATAGAATCTACAAAAATGGAAAAGAATAATTTACCGAATCCAAGAATATCAGCAATACTTTCTTTTATTTTCAATGGACTTGGGCAGATTTATAATGGAGAAATAAAAAAAGGACTTACACTTATTTTCCTTTCCGGTGTCTCTCTTTTAATTTTAATACTTGGAGCAATTTTTATCTTTTATTTCATTAAAACACTTCCTCCAATTAGTTTTTTAATATGGGGAGTTTGTCTTTTTTTCTTCGGTCTAACCTCAATTATTATAATAGGAATTTACAGTATTTCAGATGCTTATAATAAGGCAAAAAAAATTTTAGAGGAATATGAAGGAAGAACTAAATAAATTTATTGATTATCTTGAAAACCAGAAAAATTATTCAAAACATACAGTAAAAGGTTATAAAAAAGATATATCACAGTTTATTGAGTTTTTAAAAGAAAAAAAAATCTCTGATTTTGAAAAAGTTGAATATGAGGATTTTATAAGTTTTATAGGTAAATTAAAAAATTCAAAATTAAAAGAAAAAACAATAGGAAGAAAGGTTGCTTCATTAAAATCATTTTATAAATTTCTTGTTATGAGAAAATATATAAGGAAAAATCCTGCTATCTTAATTCAATCACCAAAAATACCCGAAAAATTGCCAAATTTTTTAACCTATAATGAAATTTCCAGAATTCTTGAAATACCTTTTGATAAAAAAAACTGGCAGACATTAAGAGATAAAGCAATTTTAGAGATTTTATATTCCACTGGAATAAGGGTTGGAGAACTTGTAAATTTAAAATTAGAAGATATCAATTTTGTGGATGAAGTTATAAAAGTAAAGGGTAAAGGGAAAAAAGAAAGAATAGTTCCAATAGGGAAACCTGCTTTAAATAGTTTGATTGAATATATTGAAAAGAGACCGAATAAAAAGGAAAAATTCTTATTTTTAAATAAATATGGTAAAAAATTAACAGAAAGAACTATTGAACGACTTGTAAAAAAATATTCATTAATATCTGGAATAAATAAAAATGTAACCCCTCATACAATCAGACATACTTTTGCAACACATCTTCTTGATAGAGGAGCAGATTTAAGAACTGTTCAGGAATTACTCGGACATGAAAGGATAACAACAACCCAGATTTATACACATCTAACTATAGAAAAATTAAAAGAATTATATGAAAAATTTCATCCAAGAGGTAAATAATCTTTTAAAATCCTCTTTATCTCTTTTTCATCGGGCTTAAGATTCTCTATTTCAATTAAATCCCATATTTCTTTGTGTTCAATATATCCTTCTGGTTCAACAGTTTTCAATGGACTTAATGTTTCAAGTTCAAGAAATTGAGAATTTGTATAGACCTCAACATTGCATCCAAAATCAGGGTATTCTCCTTCATAGAGAGCAATTTTTTTAACAAATAAAAGACCATCTACATAATAAGCAATCCAGTTTGAATTTACAAATGTTCCTATTTTAAATGGTCTTTCAATCTCTACATCCTGTTGAACAAAAATAAAATTTTCATTTAAAATCAATCTTTTGTCCGAAATATCTGTATACTGCCATAGAGAAATATGCCTGTCAGGTAAAAGTCCATGTCTATCAACCTTTTTTGACTTTATAGGAATTATTGCAAAACCACCTTTTTTCATAACAGATAAAGCCCAGCATGCAAATTTAATTGGCCATCTTCCAATATTCCTTATCCTGTGGTTTACTTCAATCCCTTCCTTTGTTTTTTTTATTTCAATTTCTTTTTTTACAGAATTCTGTATTTCTGCATTTCCAGAAATACTTATATTCTTACTCTTTTCTTCAATTTTTACAGGTTTATTATCAAGAGAATAGGAACGAGGTTTATCTTCTGGAGAAGTCCATAATCTGTGTCCTCCATAAATCTGCCACTTCCCTTCTTCTGTATCTATTGTAAGGTCTGGAATAACTTCAAAAACATTTCTATCAGGATATTTTTTAAGCGAAAAATGAATAATCCTTGGTCCAATATCTTCGGGTATACCAATAATAAATTCCCCCATTTCAAACTTTTTTATTTTCATTTTTTTCTCCTATTTATAGATTTAGAAGTTTAATAGCATTTTCTCTTACAATTTTTCTGAATATATTTTCACTTATTTTTCCCTTTTCAACAAGACCTTTTAAAAATTTGATAAGTGGAGTATCCTGGTCAGGTCTACATAAATCAGTTCCAAATAAAAGACGGTCAGAAAATTCACTTAAAAATTTAACCGCATATTCAGTGTCTCTTTTAAGTGCATTATATCCACTTCTTGCTGAAAGGTCTCCATAAAGATTTCTGTATTTTCTGAAAAGGACAGGGACAATTCCCTCTTCAATAACAGGATAATCAGGATATCCATATCTATCTTCCTCATCTTTTAGAACCGATATCTCTGACCAGAAAGAAGGACCGTGTCCGATAAATTTTAAATCAGGAAAAAGAGAAAGACATTTTTCAAGTTGAGGTAATCCCGGTTCATCATATAATCCATAAGTATTTCCAAGTTTACCATTTCCATCAAAAATAATCGGAAAACCAACTTTTTCAGCATGTCTAAATAAATTTAAAACTCTTTCGTCAAGAAATGGAAGGTTTGGCATAACTTCTCCAATTCCTTTACAACCGAGAGATTTATAATAATTTAAAATTTTTTCAAAATCTGCCTCTGGTGAATTTGTTATAGCACGAGGGTCAATATTACAGAATGGTATAAATCTTCCTGGATATTTTTCACAGATTTCTATTATTTCTTCATTTGATTGAGGAAGATAAACTTCTGGATTTACAATCGGTAATAAAACTCCTTTTTCTATACCAAGTTCATCATATCTTTTTATAACTTGTTCAGGAGAAGAAAAGAGGGATTTTCCATCAATCCATATGTAAGGTCTTTTAAAAACGTGACAGTGAACATCTATAAAAACTTTTTCCATTTTAAAAATCACTGCCTATACCGATGAGAAAAAGTTTAGAATTAATTCCTTCATTGGGCAATTTTATTCCGGCATTTGAAACATGCCTTAATCTTATCTCAGTATTTAAAAAAACTTTCTTCAAAAAAACCCTTACTCCAAAACTTACTGATGATGCAAAATTAAAATGAGTGGATTGTTCAACAAAATCTGATGAAAGATAAATTATTCCTGTACCAACTTTCAAATATGGCTGGAAATTACTATCAGAGAATTTATACAATAAAAAACCAGAAACTCCTATTTCAAAATTATCGGCTGGACTGAAGACATAAGAAACATATGGTTCTATCTGATAAAAAAAATTTTTACTGTTTTTAATCGGTCTTGTGAAGTCAACCATCAATGTATAAAATTCATAATTTTTTGGATTTTGAATTTTTGCAAAGCCATAACCAGTATAAAAATCAACCTTAAAATTTCTAATTTCACAGAAACCTGAAGAAAAAATTAAAAAAATCAAGAATAATATTTTTTTCATCTTATCCCCTTTTTTTAAATAACATCTTCAACCGGAAGAATAAAAACTTTTAAACCTTTCTTTTTATACTTCTCTTTTGCTTCTTTAAATTTTTCTAATAATAAACTTTCCTTTTCATCCTCAACAACTGTGCAAAAAATAAAGTATTCCAGGATGGCCACACATTTGTTCCAAGATGTGGACCTGCTGTTTTCCCAACTCCCTGAACCTTTTCTATCCTTGTATATTCTTCAACTTTACACTCTTTCAGAATATCAAGGATTTCTTCGTGAATTCCTATATTTGAAACAATTAAAAACATCTTCATTTTGACTCCTTATTCATAATTAAATAAATTATAGGAACAAGTAAAAGTGTTATAATCCATGAAACAAGGAAACCACCTATTGCAGGAACTCCAAAGGATTGCCATATCTCTCCACCAGTCCCTCTTCCAAGTGCCATAGGTATCATTCCAAAAATTGTTGTTAAAGAAGTCATCATAATTGGTCTTATTCTATTTCTTGCTCCTTTTGTTATTGCATCAAACAACTGATATCCCCTTGCTCTTAAAATATTTATATAATCAACAAGAACAATTGCGTTATTAACAACAACTCCCATAAGCATTATTATAGCCATAAATGAAGCAATAGAGAAATTTACTCCGGTTATGAGTAAAAATAATATGCTTCCGATAAATGTAAATGGGATTGAGAAGAAAATTATAAAGGGTGTTTTAAATGATTCAAACTGACCCACCATAACCATATAAACAAGAATAACTCCAAGGATAAGTAATAATCTTAAATCAGCAAAACTTTCCCTCTGCTGTTTAACCATACCCCCATAACTAACTGTGATATCTTCTGGTATATTTAATTTTTCTACTTCTTTCTCAATATCTTTCAATACCTCACTCATAGGTCTTTTGAATGTATCACATCTTACCTTTACAATTCTCTGTCTGTTTTTTCTATCTATCTGGACAGGTCCGAGTTCAAAATCTATTTCAGCAACATCCTTTAACTTAATAACTCTTCCAGATGGAGTAAACAAAGGCAATTCTTCTATTTTTTCAATATCATATCTCTGCTTTTCTTCAAGTTGAACAAATACATCAAAATCCTCCCCACCTTCTCTATATTTTGTCGCAGTGTATCCATATATATAACTTCTTACTATTTGAGAAATGGAAGATGTTGAAATACCAAAATTTTTTGCTTTTTCTTTGTCAATCTTTAAATGTATCTCAATTCTGTCTTTTTTGTAAGATGTATCAACATTGACTGCTCCTGGTATTTTTTCAATTCTTTCTTTCAACATTTCAGAATATTTTACAATTTTATTTAGGTCTGAACCTTTAAGTTCTACCTCTATCTGTTTTGCTCCACCCATAAACATTAACTGTAATGGACTTGCAATTGAAACAGAAAATTTTTCTATTCCAGGTATTTCTTTTATTCTTTTTCTTATAATTTCTGCTATTTCCTTATCAGACCTTTTTCTTTCCTCTCTCCATGTAAGTCGTGCAGAAATACTCCCTGCATAAGGTCCTTCATCTCTACCCATTGCTGCTCCTATACCAGAACCAGATTCTCCGCAACTTCCATACCATGCTTTTCTTTCAGGTATTTCCTCTTCATATATCTTCCCTATTTCTCTTACAATCTTATCTGTTTCTTCAATCCTTGTTGACGGATTCATTAAAATTGTTGTTTCTATTCTTGCATTATCTGCTTCAGGAAAAAATTCAACTCCAATAAATTTAAAAAGAAGAAGAGAAGCAAAAAACACAATTATAATTAAAGAAAGAAATAGATTTTTATGTTTCAGACACCATGTAAGTAAATTTGTGTATACATCATCTATTTTTGTTAAGAATTTCTCTCCTATTTTATAAAATTTTGTCTCCTTAGGATGACCTTTAATAATTTTTGAAGAAAGCATAGGAACAAGTAAAAGAGCAACTACAAGGGACATAAAGATTGTTGTAGATATAATATATGCAAGTTGTTTAAATATTATACCTATAAAACCCTTTGTAAAAATTAAAGGAACGAAAACAACTATTGTCGTAATAGTTGAAGCGATAATCGCAGTTCCAACTTCACTTGCTCCAAAAATACTTGCTTCATCTATTTTTTCTCCCTCTTCATAATGTCTTACAATATTTTCAAGAATAACAATTGAATTATCAACAACCATACCTATTACAAGTGCAAGAGACATAAGGGATATAAGGTTTATTGTAAATCCACCGATATAAAGAAACAAAAATGCACATATCAAGGAAAAAGGGATTGAAATTGAAACAATAAAACTTAATTTCAGCCGTCTTAAAAGAAAAACAGTAACAAGAATAACAAGAATTCCTGCAGTTATAACAGTATTTATAAGGTTTTTAATTGACTTTAATATCATTTCAGAGGTGTCAAAAACAGTATTAATTTTAATATCCTTTGGAAGAAACTTTTTTATCTCCTCTATTTTCCTTTTTACATTATTAGAAACAATAACAGTATTTTTTCCTGACTGTTTCTGAACCATCAAGATAACTGTTTCCTCTCCATCTGTATATGCTTTTGATTTTACCTCCTCGTAATAATCATCCACTTTTGCAATATCTCTTAAATATACAGGTCTTCCTTCAATAGTTGTAATTAAAATGTCCTTAATCTCTTCTGGATTAACATATCTTCCTTCAGTTCTCAAGAAATAATTTCTTTTACCCCTTTTTATCTCACCAAGAGGAAAATCAATATTTTCTTCTGCAAGTCGCTGAACTATTAAATTTGGAGGTATTCTATAACCATTTATTTTTTCCCAGTCAAGATAAATATTAATCTGTCTTCTTATTCCACCAAAAACCATAACTGTTCCTACCCCTTCTGCTCTTTTTAACTGGTCTGCTATCTGTTTATCAGCAATATAATATAGATCGCCCCAGAGTGTTTTTGAAGATATAGAAAAAATTAAAACAGGTGTCATTGATGTTGAAAATTTAAATATCATCGGTTCTTCTGCATCAGGTGCATGCTGATAAATATCTTTCTTTGCAAAATCAACTTTATCCCTAACATCATTAACTGCTGTGTCAAGATTTTTACCCCATTTAAATTTACATGTTACAATTCCTACGTTATCTTTTGAAACGGAAATTAATTCATCAAGGTCTTCAACTCCTGTAAGATAATCCTCAAGATATTTAACAACATCATTTTCAACATCTGAAGAACTTGCGCCCGGATAAGGAACAATAACAGAGACCGCAGGAACTTCAATTTCAGGCATAAGGTCAACAGGTATTTTAGGTATTGTTACAAAAGAAACAATTAAAATCGCAAGGAAAATCATTAAAGTTGTATAAGGCCTTTTAACTGAAAACTCTGGTAAGTTCATTTTTTCTCTCCTATTATTTTTATCTTTTTCCCTGTATCAAGAATTCCCTGAGAAGTTGTAATAATAATATCATCTCTGTTCAGCCCTTCTTTAACTTCTATAAGATTTTCTTTTATTTTCCCAACTTTTATATACACTTTTTCAGCAGTATTATCCTTAACCTTAAAACAGTAATAATTACCACTTGCAGGCAATTTCATAACCGCATCAAGAGGAATAGCAAGAACTTTCCTCTCTCCTGTTATAATAATTCCCTTACAGTACATCCCAGGTTTTATAAGATAGTTTTTATTTTCAACAATAACTTCAACATCAACTGTCCTTGTTTTTTCATCTGCAACAGGATATATTTTGGAAACCTTACCATAAAAATCCTTTGTTGGATATGCATCAAGTTTAATTAAAACACTCTGCCCTGTTTTTACCTTTCCAATTTCTTCAGAAGAAACAGGCAATTTAACTTTTACTTTGCTTATATCTACAATGGCAACAATAGGAACAGACCTCATCATAGAACTTTCTGTAATTAACTCTCCTTCATCTATAAATTTTTCAGCAATAAATCCAGTTATTGGAGAATAAATAAATGCTTCATTAAGACGAATTTTTACAAGTTCAAACTGTGTTTTTAATGATTCCAGTTGATGGGAAACAACTTCATAATTTGTTTTTATATCATCAAGTTTTTTTTCTGAAATTACACCCTCTTTATATAATTTTGTAAATCTTTCATAGTCCTTTTTTATATTTTCAAGATTTGCCTCCATTGCTTTTATCTGATTTTCCATATTCTCATAATCAATTTTTCTTTTTTTATAATCAATCTGTACTATAAAATCACCCTTTTTAACAAAATCTCCTTCTTTTACACTCAATTTCTCAATCTGTCCTGAAATTTCAGAATATACAACAACTTTCTGATAAGGTTCAATCTCTCCTATACATTCAACCTCATCTTTTAAAACAATTTCACTGACCTTTTCAACTTCAACCGGTATTTCTGTTTCACTCACAATTTCCACTTTTTTTTCTTTTTTCTTTTTATTAAACTGATTAAAAACTACAAGAATTATAATCAAAACTATTAAAACCCATATAATCTTTTTCATTTTCCCTCCTACTTTAAAATACCACTTGCTTTAAGAAGTTGACTGTAAGATATCTTATACTCATACAGTGAATTATAGTAATTATTTTTTGCATCTGTTAATGCAGTAATCGCGTCAATCACATCAGTATTAGTTGCAAGTCCCTCATTATAAAGAAGATTTGCCACCCTAAAATTTTCTTCTGCAAGTTCTATCTGTTTTTTACTTTCTTCAATTTTATTTTCTGCTAATAGAAAGTTTAAATAAGCATTTTTAACCTCTATTTCTATTGAATTTTTAATTAATTCAAACTGCTTTTTAATTTCCTCTTTCTCAATCTCTGCTTTTCTTATCTTATCCTTTGTCTGACCCCAGTTCCAAATATCATAAGATAGCAAAAAACCTGTATTCCAGTTAGTATCCCATTTTCCAACAGATGTTTGAGAACCCCTTTCAATATTGTAATTAAAGAAAAAATAAATCTGTGGATATAAATTACTTTTCTCAATGTCTATATTTTTTTCATAAATTGAAATTAACTTTTCCATACTCTTTATTTCACTTCTTTCTTTCAAAGACATTTCTTTCCACCACTGATAATCTTTTTTTTCCTCCTTTACTTCAAGAATATCTTCTATTTCAAATTCATGGTCAGGAGATTTTCCCAGAAGAAAATTTAAATTTGCTTTTGCAGTTTTTAAATAATTTTCTATCTCAATTATCCTTGTTTCTGCATTTTTTAAAGCGACTTCTGTCTTTAAAATATCAAGTTTCGTTACAATTCCTTCCTGAAATAATTTTTTTGCATCAGAAAGATGTTTTTCAAGATTTTCTTTATATTTTAACCCTGTTTCAAGATTTTTTTTAATCTTCAGAATATTATAATATGCTTTTTCAACATCAAATATTAAATTGGATAATTCATTTTCAAAATCAATTTTTGTTTTTTCATAATTTTCTTTTGATATTTCATATGTTTTTTCAATTTTCCAGCCAGTAAAAATAGGTTGACTTAATGTAAATTTAAGTGAAAAAATATTGTCTTCTGTAAACTTCATAGGAATTCCATTAAAAACAAAACCTTCATTATCTCCAAGGTGTGTATAATTAAAGGATGTTGAAAATGTTGGGAGTTTATATTTTCCGGCTATTTCTTTTTGATAATATGCACTATCTATTTTATCCTGTGAAATTTTTAACTTTAAATTGTTTTCAATAGCAATTTTTATACATTCATCAAGATTAAACACTTCTTCAGAAAAAGAAATTAAAACAAAAACGAAAAAGAAAATTAAAAATTTTTTCATTTTTATCTCCTGATTCCTTCTATAAATATTTTAAAAATAACCTCTTTCTTTTTTACAAGTGAGTATTTTCTTTCATTTAGTATCCATCTGTGAATATTTCCATGCAATATCCCAATCAATGAGTAAATTATATCTTCTAAATCAAATTTTTTTATTTTATTCTTTTTTATCTGTTCTTCAAATCCCTTCTTCATAAAATTATCCCATCTTTCAAAAAAATCCTTCCAGAATTTTTCAAAACTCTTTTTTCTTATAAATGGTTTTTCCTGAAGTAATATTTTAAAAAAAGCATAATTTTTTTCGTGATAGTCAAGATACATTTCAATCTCTTTTTTTAATCTTTCAAAAAAATCATCAATACCTTCCACCTCTTTTTTAATTTTTAGCATAAGATTTTCAAACTCTTCTTTAATTATTGAAAAAAATAAATCATTTTTATTTTTAAAATAAAGATAAAATGTTCCCTTACCTATTCCTGCCTTCCTTGTTATCTCTTCTATTGTGGTTTTTGAATATCCCTTTTGACTTATCAATTTTTCCGCGACTTTTATAATTAATTTTCTTTTATTTTCCATATGACTGACCAGTCAGTCATAATTCTATATTAAAATTTCTATTCTGTCAAGTAATTTTCAAAAACATTGATATTTCTACAATTATCAAATTTTAAAAAATTAACAGAAAAAGAAAAATCATGTAAAATTTGACAAATATAAAAAGGAATGTAAAATTTTAAAAAAAATTAAAGGGAGGTGAGGAAATTGGCAAAAGCAAAAAAAACAGTAAAGAAAGCAGCAAAAAAAACAGCAAAGAAAAAATGCGCGAGTAAGAAAAAATGAGAAGAAAAAAAAGAAAATTAAGATGGAGAAGTAAAAAAGCACTCCATAGAAAAAAACCTACAATGGGTTAATCAGATAAAAAGTTTACTTACAGTTGTCTCAAGGTGGATGCTTTTAATCGCTTCTCCAAGTAATTCAGAAACAGTAAGAACAGTAAATTTAGAAGGTAAAGAGAGGTGAGGGATTGTATCAGTAATAATAATTTCTTCAAAAATTGAGTTTTTGAATTTTTCAACAGCATCGCCTGCAAGAACTGCATGAGTACAGCATCCATATATAACTTTTGCTCCATTTTTCAACAAAGCAGATGCTGCTTCTATCATTGTGTTTCCTGTGGAAATTAAATCATCTACAATAATTACCTCGCATCCATTAACGTTTCCTATAACATGCATCATTTCAACTTTATCAGGAGATTCTCTTCTTTTATCAACTATTGCGAGATCTCCCGGTAATCTTTTTGCAAATGCTCTTGCCATTTTGACACTTCCAACATCAGGTGAAACTATAACAGGTTTTTTAAATTTTTTTTCTCTGAGATATTTTATAATTACAGGCGCTGCAAAAAGATGGTCTACCGGTATATCAAAAAAACCCTGTATCTGTGGTGCATGAAGGTCCATTGTAAGAATCCTGTTTGCTCCTGCTGTAACAAGAAGATTTGCTACAAGTTTTGCTGTTATTGGAACTCTTGGTTGGTCTTTTCTATCCTGTCTTGCATATCCATAATAAGGGATTACTGCTGTTACCCTTCTTGGAGATGCCCTTCTTAAAGCGTCAAGAGTTATAAGTAATTCCATCAAATTTTCATTAACTGGTGGACAGGTTGATTGAATGATAAAAACATCCTTTCCCCTTATATTTTCTTCAATTTTTACACATATTTCACCATCTTTAAATCTATAAATATTAATAGGGCTAAGTTCTTTATTTAAGTATTTAGCAATTTTTTTTGATAATTCTATATTGGAATTGCCTGAAAATAGCAAACAACTGTCCATTTTATTTCCTCCTTTTTTTCAAATATTCCTCTGCCTTTTTTAAATCAGATAAGGTATTAATTCCAATTGTCTCATCTGGATCTGGTGTTGTATAAGTTGAGATTTTTTTATTTTCCAATCTATAAATTTTTATTATGTCGGTAAGATAATATTCTTTTTTCAAAGAATTCATTTCTATCTTTTTCAAACTTGAAAATAAACTATCTGATTTAAAAACATATACACCTGCATTTATTTCTTTAATCCTTTTTTCTTCATCACTTGCATTTACTTCCTCAACTATCCCTATAACTTCTCTTCTTTCATTTCTTAAAATCCTTCCGTAACCAGTGGGATTATCTACAATAGAAGTTAAAAAGGTACAATAACTATTTTCTTCTCTGTGTATTTTAATAAGAGTATTTATTGTTTTTTCAGAAATAAAAGGTACATCTCCATTAAGAACAATTATATCTCCTTTAAAATTATTCAGTATTTTTTCTGCCTGTAAAACAGCATCACCTGTTCCTTTCAATTCTTTTTGTTCCACATATTCAACATTTTCACCTTCAAGTTCCTTAAAAACTTCTTCTTTTTTAAAACCAATAACTATTATTATTTTTGATGGATTGATTTTTTTTATTGTTTCAAGAAGATACTTAAGCATTGGTTTTCCAAGAAGTTTTGTAACTGTTTTCTGATTTTCTCCACCAAGTCGTTTTCCCATCCCGGCTGCAAGAACTACAAAACATAAATTACCTTTATTTTCCATTTTTTTCTTTCCTGCCCGGCAAGGACTCGAACCTTGATCCTCGGCTCCAAAGGCCGGTGTGTTACCATTACACTACCGGGCAAACCTTCTGAGAAGTTTAAAAATAAATAGTTAATTAATAGAAAAATTTATTGTTCAGGGTAATTCTTTCCTGTCCCTTTTTTAACTTTTTCATACTCTTCAAGAACCTTTTTTTGAATATATTCTCTAAAATCTGTTTTTATTGGATGAGCAAGGTCCCTGTGCTGTTGAGAAGGAGAAAGTCGTTGTTGATTTACTGGATTTAAAGATGCTCCACATGAACCACAAAATTTGTGGCTTATGGGATTTTTAAATCCACATCTTGAACAGGGTCTCTGCATCTTTTTGCTGGGCATAGCAACAAAAAGTCCTCTTTTACCCTCTATAATCCTTATATCTCTTACCACAAAAGAATCATCAAAAGTTATTGAAGCATAAGCTCTTAAACGACTGTTTGGTCTTTCCACAAGAGAAATTCTGGTTTCAGTAATTTCCATCTTTACCTCCTTTTACAAGCATAACACTTTCAACTTCTATTTTTTCCCAATTTTTCAAAAAAATTAAATTTTTAACCTTTCTGACCTCCTCCTTCTCTTTAAATATACTGAATAAAACCCCACCACTTCCACTCAAAAAAAATCTTTTTCCTGTTTTTTTCTCTACCTCATCTCTCACCTCCTTTATCTCATTATTCAATTCAAAACATGGCTTTTCAAGACGATTAAACATATATTTTTCCATTTCACAAATATCGCCTTCTTCTATCTTTTCAATAAGAATTCTAACTTTTTCGCCTGCATATGTCAAATTACCAAATTCTCCAAGTTCATCAAGTTTATTATAAACATCAGATGTTTCTACAGAAAATTCAGGGATTAAAAGTAAATAATAAAATTTGAAATCATTACAAATTTTAAATCTTTCTCCATAATTTTCTATCAAACATCTCTTACCGGAGAGAAACAAAGGAACATCAGAACCAATTTTTTTTGCAATTTCAACCATATTATCTATATTAAATCCGAAATTAAACATTTTGTTTAAATAAATCAACACGTAGGCAGCATCGGAACTCCCACCACCAAGACCTGTTCCAGGAGGAATTTTTTTTTCAATTTTTATGTCTACTTCAAAATTGAATCTTTTTTTCAAGATAGAAATCAATTTTGTAACTGTATTGTCAGGTGGTATTTCCCATTTTGAAACAAAACTTATATTTGTTTTTCCCGATGGATTTAAATATATAAAGTCGTATAAGGAAACTATGTCTATAAGGGAAACTAAAGGATGAAGAGAACCATTCTTCTGCCCAACCTCAAGAAAAAGATTAATTTTTGCCGGTGCCTTTATCTTCAACATTATTCTTACTCTTCCTTTTTGCAACCTTAACCATTGATGGCTTTATAACTCTATCATTATAAAGATATCCACTCTTTTCCTCTTCTACTATTATACCATCTTCAAAATCATCTGTCTCTATAACTCCTGTTGCTTCATGAAAATGGGGATTAAATTTTTCTCCTTTTGCTTGTATTTTCTTCACACCAAGATTTTCAAGAAACTTCTCAAACTCCTTTTTAAGCAGTTCAAGTCCTTTTTTAATAACTTCAACTGAAGGAGTCCTGTCTATCTGTTTTAAAACACTTTCAAAAATTTCATCAAATGGTATGAGTTGTAAAATAAGATTTTCATTTCCATATTTAAGTATATCCCTTTTTTCTCTTTCAATTCTTTTTCTATAATTATCAAATTCTGCCAGAGTACGCAAATACTTATCGTTCAATTCTTCTATTTTTTTATCTGATTTTTCTTTTTCTTTCAAAAGTTCTTTAAATTTTTTAGCGATTTCTCTTAAATTATTTAAATCATCTTCCTTCACATAATATATCTTTTTGTTCATTTTATAAACCCCATTCTCCAAGGTGGCCAGTAAATAAAAAGTGCTTTACCTATAAGATTTTTTCTGGGGACAAAACCCCAATCTCTACTGTCAGAACTATTTATACTGTTATCTCCAAGAACATAATATGAATTTTCAGAAACTTCTATTTCTTTTTCAACTCCATATTCTCCAATACTATAATAATACCTGCAACTTATTTTTGGGTCTTCAATTACTTTGCCATTTATATATATTTTACCCTCTTTTATCATAACTTTTTCTCCTGGAAGTCCAATCAATCTTTTAACAAAATCTCTTTTCGGGTCATGTGGTGGCTTAAAAATAATGACTTCCCCTCTCTTTGGCTCTCTGATTTTAAAAATTATATTATTAGAAAGAAGACGGTCTCCAACTTTCAATGTTGGAACCATAGAAGTAGTTGGGATTTTAAAATTGCCCACAAAGAATGTTCTTATAAATAAAGCAATTATAAATGCCCAAAACAGCGATTTAAACCAGTTAAATGTTTCCTTTTTTAAATCTTTTTTCTTTTTCATTTTTATGTTTTTTGAAGTTTAAATTTTAACATCTTATTTTTTATTTATCAATTTTTCCCTTCTAAATATATAGATGAATATGCTTTAACCATTTCTTCAAAAGAATAATTCTTTTTTATTTTTTCTCTTGCTCTCTGTCCCATTTTTTCTCTTAAATTTTTATCTTCTATCAATTTTATAATGTTTTCAGCCATTTTTTTATAATCACCACTTTTTACAATATATCCATCTTCTCCATTTTCAATAATATAGGGAACATCTCCGACATCAGTAGCAACAGGGGCTATCCCGTATCCCATACTTTCAAGTAAACTGACAGGACATCCCTCCCACAGAGAAGGAAGAACAAAAATATCAAAGATTTTTAGATATTCATAAATGTTTTCAGCATATCCAGTTAAAACAAAATATTCAGAAAGCCCATTCTTCTCTATCTCCCTTATAATTTCATCTTTTAATTCGCCTTCTCCTACAATATAAAACTTAACATTTTTAAATTTCTCTATAACTATCTTACCCGCTTTGATTAAATTAAAATATCCTTTTGCCTTTCTCAAGTTACCAATTGCACCTATAACTATATAATCTTTATTAATCCTTTCTATTCTTACGGGTATTTCAATTCCATTTGGTATAACTTTTATTTTTCTTCTCGGTATTTTCCCTTTTTTTATCAGAACTTCTCTTGCTGAATAAGAATTTGATATGATTAAATCAACATATCTTTCTGTTATTCTTTCTAAAAACCAGTGATACCACTTCCGCCAGGGGTCTGTACTTCTCTGGGAAGAAATTATAAACTTAATACCCGCAATTTTTCCATAAATTCTACCAATGATATTTCCAACAAAAAGAAAAGATTGAAGGACATCCAATTTTTCTTTTTTTAAATAAATTAAAAGAGTTAGAAAGGAAATTGGATTTCTTTTTAAGTCAAAAACATAAACTTTAAAATTTTCATCCCTTAACTTTTTAGTAAATTTCCCCTCTCCCTTTATACAGAAAAAAACAATTTCAAAAATATTTTTATCAAGATATTTTGCAATCGTTAATATCATTTTTTCTGTTCCACCAATTTCAGAACTACCAATTAAATAACCAATTTTGACTTTATTTCCCATATATCGGTTCCGGTAAAAGAGATGGAATATTCCTTTTTATTTTTTGATAGGCAACCATACCATTCAATGACGCTCTTGGATACCACAAATAATCAATTGTTTTTATTTTTTCAATATTTTTAAATTCTTTTAAGTTTATAACTCCCGGACCGATTAAAAAACAATCTTCCCTTTCAATCTTTAAAAGTAGATTTTTTAAGGTAATTTTTTTTATTTTGAATGAGTTTTTATAATTAAATCTTCCATTAAATTCTGAGTAAAAAAACATATCCCTTGAAGAATAAACTATACCTATAAATTTCTCCTTTATATCTTTAACTGAATAAAAAATTGAGTCAAACACATTTACAACATATATTTTACTTTTATCTGCAAGAACAAGTCCCTTTGCAAAACTGATACCAATACGAATACCTGTCCATGAACCAGGTCCTGCAGAGACAACAACATAATCAAAATCTTCATAAATAATATTAAGTTTTTCAATAATCTCACCAGCAATATCTGAACTTTCAAACAAAATTTCTTTTTTTAAATTATTATATTCAAGAAGTGCTATACTGCCAAAATTTGTAGTTGTTTCAATGGAAAGAATTTTCATTTTAAATTTTTAATAGCCTTTCCTACATTCCTCTACAAATGCTTCAATGTTTTCAATAGGAACATCCGGTTCAAGAACATGAGTTGGAGATAAAATTAAAGCACCATCATAACCAATTTTTTCTTTTCTATCTCTTACAACTCTTTTAACCTCATCAGGTGTTCCAAAAGGCATTGTTGACTGAGTTCCAATGGTGCCATCAAAAACAATATATTTACCAAATTCTCTTTTAATTTTATAAATATCCATACATTCCGGTTGCAGCGGATTTAAAATTGTTACGCCTATATCAATCAATTCTCCTATTATCTCTTCAATATTTCCATCACTATGATACCAGATTTGAATATCTGGTTTTATACTTTTTGCCTTTTCATAAACCTTTTTCCACCTTGATTTTATAAATTTCCTCCACATCTCTTTTGAAAACATAAGATTTTTTTGATTTGCAACATCATCTCCTGTGGTTATCATGTCAACTCCTGCCTCTGCTGCAAACTGGGCTATTTTAATATTTCTATCTGTAAACCTGTCAAGTATATATTCACACCATGATGGGTTTTCTATCATATCTACTAAAAATTCTTCATATCCCCGAATTTGCCATGAATTTTCATACATATGACCAACCCAGCATACTGTAACTTTCCCTTCCTTATGTGCTTTTTCAACTTTTTCTATCATACCTATTGGATTTAATTTTTCACTTTCTGGAAAAGGGAATTCTTCAATATCCTTTAATGACTTTGCATTTCTTAATGGACTTATATAGCCGGTAAAGTGATAATATTTTGCAGGAATTTCAAGGACACCAAGTGAATTTATAAAGGAACCTTCGGGTTTATCAATATCCACATAATATTTTGAAAAATCAACTTCTCTTTTCTCTTCCTCTGGCTGGATACTTATAGGACTGAAAAAACCAAAAAAATCAGAAATTTTTCCCTCATCTATATTAAATTTTTCAATTATCCTTTTTTTTAAATCAGGTGTAAAACCTGCATGATATAGAAATGTATTATGGGGTCTGTGATTTACTGTCATTTTAAATATTTCAAATTGAGTCATTTTTTTCTCCTTTAAGTTTTTCAATTATCCTTTTTATATATCTAATATCCATCTTTGTCTGGTCAATCAAATCATCAATTTTAAGTTCTGAATATTCACTATGTATTGAAATAGGACCTGAAAATTTAATTTCAAATAATATATTTAAAACTTTTTCCCAGTCAACATATCCCTCACCCAGAGGAACAATTCTTATTTGCCAATTTTTCTTACCATCCACAAAAACTCTTTCCCTTTTTAAATCCTTGATAGCAACAGCACTTATATATTCTTTAACTATATCCACAGCCATATCTATTGGTTCTCCAACAATAGATAAATGCCCCGGGTCTAAAAAAACACCAACAAATTCCTCTGGAAATCCTTTTATTAAATTCATAACACTTGAACTATTCAAACTCATTGTTGAACCAGAATGATTATGTAAAAGAAACTTCACATCATATTTTTCCGCAATCTTTATAAATTTTTCTATTTTTTTCCTTATTTTTTCTACTGTTTTCCAGTAACCATCTTTCTCCATAAACCAGTATCCTATTTTTATAAGTTTTATTCCTGAAAACCCACAGGCAGAAAAAACTTTCTCCACAACCGGATTTTCAGGGTCATTAAAATTTGTTGGAGTTGTTATCATAGAAATTGTAAGTCCTTCTTCTTCAAATTTCTTTACAGTAAGCGGCAGTTGGTTTTCTATATTTTCAGGATTAACTGGATACTCTGGTCTGACACATAAATCTGCTCCATAAACACCCATTTCTTTTATTTTTTCAATAAGTTTATCAATATCCAGTTCCTTAAAGTGTTTTGTAAAAACAATTAAATTTTTATCTTCCATGTTCTTTATTTTATAATTCATGTATTTACTGGTCAATTATCTTATTTATAAATCAGCCATAAAAGTAAACTCACTCCTAAAACTGAAACTATACTGAAAGGAAGTCCAATTTTGACAAAATCACTAAATTTAACCTTATATCCATTTTTTCTTAAAATCCCGACACTCACAATATTACAACTTGCTCCAATTGGTGTTATATTTCCACCAACACATGTTCCTATTAGAAGACCGAAAAGAAAAACATAAGGATTGGCATTCAATCTTTCACATAAAATTTTTATTCCTGAAATCATAGCCATTGTGTAAGGAATATTATCAACAAAAGCAGAAATAAAAACACTTATCCAGACAATCATTAAATAAATAATAAATTCATTTTTGCCTGTTTTTAAAAGAAAATTCGCAATATCTTCAACAATTCCAACTTTCTTTAAAGAACCAACAAGTATAAATATTCCAATAAGTAAAAAGAAACTCTCCCAGTCAATTTCTTTTAAGTCAACCTTTTCTGCTTTTTTTATAAATAACCATAAAAAACCTATAAAACCGTAGGCAAGGCAGATAATAGCAGGGAAATAGGAAAAATGTTCTTGAAAAAAAGAAGTTATTGCAAGAGAAAAAATAAGTAAAATCAGTAAAAATGTTGGAAAAAAAGAATTTATTTTATGTTTTTCTTCAAAGTCCTTATGTATTTCCTTTTCTTTTTTGAAAAAAAGATAAAGAATAAATAAACCCAAAATCGCTCCGAATTCAACAAAGAAAAATATTCCGGGCTTTCCGGAAATTGCTCCGATTTTATGAGATGGCATATAGAAAAAATCATTAAAGTTTAAACCAGATTCCATTGCAAGGATTATACTGGGACTATCTCCAACCATAGTAGCACAACCCTGTAAATTTGAACTTACTGCCATTCCTACAAAAAGAGGCACTGGATTTATTTTATATTTCTTTGTAAATTCAAGAGCAATTGGAGCCATAATCATAACGGTAGCAATATTTTCAACAAAAGCAGAAATTAAACCGGTAATTAAACATATCAGCAAAAAAATAATACCTGTTGGATACTGTTTTTCAACAATGCTATCAACTATATGAGAGGGAACTCCTGAATATGCAAAAAGATATGAAAGAATACTTGTACCAAGAAAAATACCAAGAACATTATAATTTATGAACTTAAAAATTTCAGAAAATACAATTATCCTTAATATCAAAAGCAGGAGAACAGCACCAAAAACAAAATAAAATCCTTTTTCTCTTTTCAAAACAATTCCTGTATAGGCAATCAAAAAAATCAAAAGTGTTGTAAGTTTCATCAAGATAAATCCCATTCTTCGTATAAATCAGGGGAAACTTCTTCAATAAATATGGATTTTTTTACTGGCATATATCTATAAAAATCATAAGAATAATAAGTTATATACAGGTCTTCTTTTGCTCTTGTTATTCCCACATAAAAAATCCTCCTTTCTTCTTCAAGAGCCACCGGGTCTTTTTTAGAATAAGGATGTGGGAAATGATTATCACAAACACCAATTATAAAAACAATTTTCCATTCAAGTCCTTTTGCCTGATGTATAGTTGAAAGAACAACCGCATTTTTTATATTTGGACTTTCTCCTTTTGAATATTCCTGTAAAGACGCTTCTGATAAAAAATCAGAAATGTTTGAGTAAAAAGATGCAATCTCTTTCAAACTTTTTATATCTTCCAACCTTTCTACATCATCTTTATATTTTTTGATTAAATATCTTGTATATCCTGAATTCAAAATAAGTTCAATCCCTTCTGCAATTGATTGTTTTTTTAAATCTTCAATAATTTTAATCTGCTTTTCTAAACTATTTTTACCCTTTTTTATCAATTTTACTTCATCTATTTTATTTTTAAAATCTTCCAGATTTTCTGATTTAAGAATCAAATTTATTATTCTTTCTACTCCTTTTTCTCCTATTCCTTCACTTATGTTCAATATTCTCCTCCATGAAAGAATATCTTTAAAATTTTCTTCAACTCTAAAATAAGCAACAATATCCTTAATATGCGCCTGCTCAAAGAACCTTAAACCACCTCTTATTATATATGGAATTTTTAATTTTGTAAGTTCAATTTCAAGTTCTGCTGCCTGATACCTTGAACGGAATAAAACTCCTATTTCATTTGGTTCTATCCTAAGTTCTATTAACTTATTTATTCTCTGAGATATAAAAATTGCTTCTTCTTTCATATTTCTACATTTAACAACAACAGGTTTTACTCCATTCTTTCTTATACTTACAAGATTTTTGGGAAACTGAATTTTATTATGGGATATTACATTATTTGCAAAATTCAAGATTTCTGGAATACTTCTGTAGTTTATGTCAAGATAAAAGATTTTTGTTCCTGGATATATTTTTGGAAATTCTATTATATTTTCAATTGTAGCACCTCTGAATGAATATATACTTTGTGCATCATCGCCAACAACCATAATATTTTTATGTTTCATTGAAAGCAAATAAAGAATTTTTGCTTGAAGTTTATTAGTATCATGATATTCATCAACAAGTATATACTCAAAACGTGAAGAAATTTTCTCTCCAGTAATCTCATTCCTCATAAGTTTCAACCAGTAAACAAGTAAATCATCATAATCAAGTTGATTTAAATTTTTTTTGGCTTTCTGATACTCTTTATAAACCTTTTCTACCTCTGAAATTAAGAAAGCATATTCAGGAAAAAAATTTATTATTGTTTCTTTTAAACTTTCACATGTATTGATTGACAAACTTATAAATTCTTTTATTTTTGAAGGATGAGGGAATTGGTCTTTTTTACCTGTTTTTTCTATTATTTCTTTAATAATTGAAACTGAGTCCTCTTCATCAAGTATTGTAAAATTTGGATTTATATTTATTTCTTTCCCGTATATTTTCAAAAGTAAATTTGCAACATGATGAAAAGTCCCTCCTAAAAGACCCTTTGGATAAATCGTCAAAATTTTTTCAACTCTTTCAAGCATTTCTTTCGCTACTTTATTTGTAAAAGTTAAAAGTAGAATTTTTGATGGAGGAACCCCTTTTTCTATAAGATAACACACTCTGTAAACCAGAACTCTTGTTTTTCCACTTCCTGCTCCAGCAAGAACAAGACATGGACCTTCTGCATTTTTCACTATCTCAAATTGTTTCTCATTCAGTTTTTCTTCATATGAAATTTTGGGATAAACATTAATACTCATACTTTTCTTCCAATTGTAAGATATAAAACAGCCATTCTAACAGCAATTCCATTTGTCACCTGTTCAAGAATTAGAGATTTTTCTTTTTCTGCAATCTCTGATTTTATTTCTATACCCCTGTTCATTGGACCTGGATGCATTATAAATGTCCTTTTCTTCATTTTTTCATATTTTTCAATATCCAGTCCATAAAGAAAACTGTATTCTTTTAAAGATGGAAGGAAATTTTCTTTCTGTCTTTCTCTTTGAAGTCGTAAAAGATAAACAATATCTGCATCTTCTATTGCCTTTTCAAGATGATAGGTAACTTTTATACCTATGTTTTCAATATCTTTTGGTATTAAAGGAGGTGGTCCACAAACACAAACTTCTGCTCCAAGTTTTTTAAATCCCCAAATATTCGACCTTGCAACTCTACTATGTAAAATATCTCCAATAATAGAAATTTTAATGCCTTTGATTTTACCGAATTTTTCTTTAACAGTAAATAAGTCAAGAAGTGCTTGAGTTGGATGTTCATGACACCCATCTCCTGCGTTTATTACAGAAGCAGAAACATTTTTACTTATAATCTCAGGTGCACCTGAAACAGAATGCCTTACAATAAAGCAATCAACTTTCATTGCTTCTATATTTTTTGCAGTATCAACAATTGTCTCACCTTTTGAAACAGAAGATGAACTTACATCAAAACTTAAAACATCAGCACTTAATCTTTTTGCAGCAAGTTCAAAAGAAGTTCTTGTCCTTGTACTTGGCTCAAAGAAAAGATTAACAACAGTTTTACCTCTTAAAGCAGGAACTTTTTTAACAGAACGGGTACTTACATCTTTAAATGAGTCAGCAACTTCAAGAATAATTTCTATTTCTTCTTTACTTAAATTTTCAAGCCCTATAAGGTCTTTCCTTTTCCATTCCATTTTTTTACTATGACAACCTCATCTTTTTTATCTATTTCTTTTAATCTTACCTCAACCATTTCATCTTCTCCAATATCAACTTTCTTACCGAAATAATCAGGACATACAGGTAATTCTCTATGCCCTCTATCAACAAGAACAAAAAGTTTAACAAATTTAGGTCTTCCAAGGTCAATTAAAGCATCAAGTGCTGCCCTTACAGTCCTTCCTGTGTACAAAACATCATCAACCAAAATAACTTTTTTATCGTCTATATCAAATAGAATTTCAGTTGTACCAACTACTGGATGAGCACCTATTTTACTGAAATCATCTCTATAAAATGTTATATCAAGGTATCCAACAGGTATTTCTTTTTTTAAAATTTCTTTAATTCTGTCTGCAATTATTGCACCCCTTCTCTTTATTCCTATAATTACAAGGTTATCTAAACCAATCTCTTTTTCAATTATCTCTGCCATTTGTTTCAAAATTTCCAATATTTCCTCTCTGTCCATAATTTTCTT
The DNA here is from genome assembly GCA_035371905.1 of bacterium. Lineage (NCBI taxonomy): Bacteria > bacterium. The sequence continues at coordinate 34,484 of DAORXQ010000001.1, forward strand.
TTCCATACTTTTATATTACCACAAAAAATTTAAGAGGAAAACTTGAAAATGTGTTATAATAAAAGCAAAATTTTGAAAATTTAAAAGGAGAAGAAAAAATGTTCATAGGAGTTCAGTATTATAGACCGCCTTTTCCTGAAAAAAAGTTCTGGGATGAGGACCTTAAAAAAATAAAAGAAACAGGGATAGATGTGATTCAATTATGGGCATGCTGGGGATGGATTGAAAATTCTCCCGGAAATTTTAATTTTGAAGATTATGATTACTTGATTGAAAGGGCAATAAAGTTAAATCTAAAAGTTGTTATAAGCACAATTGCGGAAATTCAACCTTTCTGGATTGAAAGAGAAGTTCCTGATGGAATTATGGTAGACCATCTTGGAAGAAAAGTAAAATCTATAACAAGAAAAGAGTGTATTGTAGGATTAACTCCAGGTGGATGTACAGACCACCCGAAAATAAGAGATTATATGATAGGTTTTTTAAAAGAAATAGGTAAAAGATACGGGAAAATTGATGAAGTTATTGGATGGGATTGCTGGAATGAAACAAGATGGAATGTTCATTCTACAGGATATGTTTGCTATTGTCCAGAAACAATTAAAAAATTTAGAGATTATTTAAAGATTAAGTATAAAAGTATTGAAGGACTGAATGAAGCATGGAAACGAAGATATATTTTATGGGACGATGTTTTACCTGGAACTACTTACGGCAAGGGATGTACAGAATTAATTGAATTTTTAAACTTTCTTTCCTATCGTGCATCTGAAATAATGAAATTTCGTGCTCAAAGTTTAAGAGAAGTTGGTGTTAAAGGTATTATAACTGCTCACTGTGCCGCTCCTTCAATTCTTTCAACTGGCTGGGAATGGGAACAACCTTTATGTAGAGGGAATGACTGGGATTTTTTACAATATCTGGATGGCTATGGATGTTCTCATTTTCCTTTCTGGGGTAAATTTGATGATAGAATTTTTGGTATAAGGGTTGAATCTGTAAGAAGTGCCAATCAGGGTAAAATTTTATGGGTTAGTGAACTTCAGGGAGGTTCTGCAAGAGATGGACTTTCTGCAAATTTACCTGTTGAGGCAAAAGCACAACAGAGATGGGTATGGAATGCTTTTGGAAGAGGTGCTAAAGGATTGATTTTCTGGTGCTGGAAAGATGAGGTATTTGGTCATGAATCAGGTGGGTTTGGTATAAGTGGAAATGATGGTATGGCAGAAAATAGATTGAAAGAACTTAAAGAAACTTCTATTTTTCTTAAAAAATATGATTTGCTACTAGAAAATTATAAACCAGTTACTCCTTCGGTTGGAATTTTATTTGAACCTTTAAATTACTTCCTTGAATGGTCTTTTGAGGGTAAAGTTGAAAAGTCAGTTGAAAGTTTAACCGGCTATTTAAAAGTTCTTGAAGATTTAAACATTCCTTATGAAGTTGTTGAAAGCAGTCATACAGATATTCTGAAAAATTTAAAATTTTTGATATTACCATTCCCTCTTGTAATTACAGATAAAATCTCAAAAATTATAGAAACTTTTATTGAAAAGGGAGGGATTATTTTAACAGAAGGAGACATGGGTGCTTTTAATGAACTTGCTTTTTACCGATATCCCGGACAGGACAGGGAACTTCCCTATAAACTTGGAATATCCCCTGTTATGGATAGACAGTTAATTGAAAAAGAATATTTTAATTTAAAAATAGACAATAAAATTTTTAAACTTAAATCTTCATTATGGATAAGCCCTTTAAACGAAAAAAACAATAAAGTTCTTGCAAAAGATGAGAAAGGTAGAGTAGTTGCAGTTTTAAGTAATTTTGGCAAAGGAACAATTTATGCTTTCGGAACATTTTTAGGGATTAACTATGGAAAGGATAAGGAATTTGATAAAAACTTTAAAGATTTTATTTTTTATCTTTTTAAAAAACATAATTGCTTACCCCAGATAAAACTTGAAAAACAGAAAGAAGTTATTTATAGATTTGGTAAAAGCGGTGAAAATACACTCCTTTTTGTAATAAATCCAGCAAAAACAAAAAGAATAACTTTCAAAATCCCTGAAGATTTATTAAAAAATACTATTATAGATGTAAGGAAAAATAGAGAAATAAAATTAAGAAAAAAAGAAAATGATGAAATTAATTTAGAACTTCATCATTATTCATGGGACCTTTTTATTTTTAAATGATTATAATTTAAGGTTTTTCAGAAACTTTCCATCTTGTTCCATAAGGTGTATCTTCAAGTATTATTCCTTTCTCTTTCAAAATTCCCCTTATTCTATCTGCTTTTTCAAACTCCTTATTTTTTCTTGCTTTTTCCCTTTCCTTAATTAAATTTAAAATCTCTTCAGGTAATGTCTCCTGTCTTTTTTCAATTATACATAATACCTTATCAATTCCTTCAATAAAATCCTTAACTTCTTTCACATTCTCTTTCCCGAATTCTCCCTTTGAGAAAAAGACATTTACTTTTTTTATAAAGTTGAAGATACTTGATAAACCAGATGAAATATTTAAATCATCAGAAAGTCCTTCAATAAACCCTTTTTTTGCTTTTTCTATTTCTTCCTTTATTTCTGGATTATACTTCTCAGAACCACATATATTTAAACCCTGATAAAACTCATTATAATTTCTGACAGTATTTTCTGCCTGCTTTAATGAACTTTCTGTAAAGTTTAAAGGGTCTCTGTAATGAGTTGAAAGTAAAAGATATCTAATAGCAACTGGATTATAACCTTTATTAAGCAAGTCCCTCAAAGTATAAAAATTCCCTTTTGATTTTGACATCTTTTCACCATTTACAAGTAAATGAGCACAGTGAAGCCAGAAATTTACAAATTTTTTGCCTGTCGCACCTTCACTTTGAGCAATTTCATTTTCGTGATGTGGAAATATGTTATCAACTCCTCCTGTATGAATATCAAATGTCTCTCCAAGATACTTCATGCTCATTGCTGAACATTCTATATGCCAGCCGGGTCTTCCTTTTCCAATTTCTGTTTCCCACCAGACTCCTTCATCTTCCTTTGCTTTTTTCCACAAAACAAAATCCCTCACATCCTCTTTTTCATATTCATCTGTATCTACCCTTGCTCCAATTTTTATTTTAGATAAATCTATTCCTGAAAGTTTTCCATAAGAAGGGAATTTTGAAATGCTGAAATAAACTGAACCATCTTTATAATAAGCATATCCTTTCTCAAGTAATTTCTTTATAAGTTCAACCATTTCTTTAATATGTTCTGTTGCTCTTGGTAGAAAATCTGGTTTTTTTAATCTCAATGTCTCCATATCTTCAAGAAAAATCTTTATGTATCTATCCGTGTATTCTTTTAAACTTATACCTTCTTTTTTTGCTCCTTTAATTGTCTTATCATCAACATCTGTAATATTCATAACTCTTACAACTTTATAATCCATAAATTCAAGATATCTGTGAAGCAGGTCCTCAAAAACATAAGCACGGAAATTACCAATATGGGCAAGGTCATAAACAGTAGGTCCACAGGTATACATTTTCACAAATCTATCACTAATCGGATAAAAATCCTCTTTTTTCTTTGTAAGTGTATTATAGAATTTAATCATTTTTTCTCCTTATTAAGTATTTTATCACATTAATGAGGATATACATAAATTTTGACAAAAACAAAAAATGGGAATAAAATTTAAATTTAAAGGAGTAAATTAATGGAAAAAGTAAAAGTTTTGATAACAGAGCCATTTGAAAAAGAAGGAAAAGATATTCTTGTGAATGAAGGATTTGAGGTTAAAGAAGCAGGGAAAGTATCCTCTGAAGAATTAATAGATATGATAACTCCTTATGATGTATTAATAGTAAGGAGTGGAACAAAAGTAACAAAGGAGGTAATAGAAAAAGGAGAAAAACTTAAAATAATTGGAAGAGCCGGTGTTGGTCTTGATAATATTGATATAGAGGCGGCTACTTTAAATGGTGTAATTGTGATGAATGCTCCTGAAGGAAATACAATTTCAGCCGCTGAACATACAATAGGTCTTATTTTTTCACTTGCAAGAAATATACCGGCTGCAAACCAGACATTAAAAAACGGAAAATGGGAAAAAAAGAAATTTTTAGGAACTGAACTATATGGAAAAACATTGGGGATAATCGGTCTTGGAAGAATAGGTAAAAGAGTTGCAAGTATGGCAAAAGGAATTGGTATGAAAGTTGTCGGATATGACCCGTATGTTAAAGAGGAAGTGATAAGAGATCTTGGTGTTACTATGTTAAATTTTGAAGGGGTACTTAAACAAAGTGATATAATTACATTTCATCTTCCACTTAAAGATGAGACATATCATTTAATAAGTGATAAAGAATTTGAAATTATGAAAGATGGAGTTATGATAGTAAACTGTGCAAGAGGTGGAATTATAGACGAAGAAGCACTTGTAAGGTATCTAAAAAAGGGCAAGATTAAAGGCGCGGCTTTAGATGTATTTGAAAAAGAACCCATTGAAAGTTCTCCTCTTTTTGAATTTGAAAATGTTATAGTAACACCGCACCTCGGAGCCTCTACAAAGGAAGCTCAGGTAAATGTTGCATGCCAACTTGCAACTCAAATAGTTGATGCAATAAAAAAGAAAATTGTTAAAAATGCTGTTAATTTCCCTGTCCTTGACGAAAAAACATATGAAAAATTAAGGGGGTATCTTTCACTTGGAGAAAAAATGGGATTGTTTTTAAGACAGATGATTGATGGAGATTTAAAAAGTGTTGAAATCAAATATTCAGGAGAAATAGCGGATTATGACCTGACTTTACTGAGGGCTAATATACTTGTCGGTCTTTTGAAAGAAGAGAAAAAAGTAAATCCTATAAATGTTTTATTGATAATGAAAGAAAAAGGCATTAAACTTATTGAAAAAAGAGAAAAAACTCCATCTGAATTCACAAATTTAATTACAGTTGAAGTAAAAAATTCAAAAAAAGTTTCTTTATCAGGGACTCTGGTAAGGGATGAAGGAAGAATTGTTAAAATTGATGATTTTTCTGTTGAAGCTGTACCTGAAGGTTTTTTACTTATTTGCTATAACGAGGACAAACCGGGAATTATGGGTCATATAGGTACAATTCTTGGACAAAAAGGTATAAACATTGCTTCAATGACTCTTGGAAGGAAGAAAAAAGGTGGACCTGCAATAACTGTTTTAAATCTTGACCAAGAAGTTGATAGAGAGGTATTATTAAAAATAAAGGAGTTTCCAGCAATAAAATCGGTCAGACTGGTAAGGATATAAAAAAAATGGAACTAAAAATTAAAATAGATAAAAAACATAGTAACAAATTTTTAAAGATTATTTTTCTAGAGTTCCTTCCTGTCTGTCGTGCTGGATAACTCCTTTACTTAATTTTTAAAAGTAAAGGAGGGCAAAATGCCAAATTCAATAAATACTCTCAAACTTGTTATGCCCTGGTTTATTCTCTGGGGTGCAATATCAATACTTGTGGGATATTTATGGAGAAAATATGTTGGAGAAAGGACAATTAAATCAGCAGAAAAGAAGGCAAAAGAAATCATACAAGAAGCAGAAGATATAGCATTAAAGAAAAAGAGGGAAATAGATATAGAAGCAAAAGAATTGTTTTACAGATTAAGAAGCGATTTTGAGAAAGAAACAAAAAACAAAAGAAAAGAATTACAGTTTCAGGAAAAAAGATTACAGCAAAAAGAACTTGCAATTGAAAGAAAAGCAGAAATTATTGAGATTAAAGAAGAGGAATTATCAAAAAGGGAAAAAGAAATACAGAGAAGAGAAGAAGAGATTAAAAATAAGGAGATGGAATATTTACAACTCATAGAAGAAGAAAAGAAAAAACTTGAAGCAATTTCCGGTATTTCAAGAGAGGAAGCAAAAAATCAACTTTTGAAAATAATGGAAGAGGAAGCAAAAAAAGAAGCGATAAAATTACAGCAAAAAATTGAAAATGAAGTAAGAGAGAATGCTGAAAAAAAAGCAAGAGAAATTTTATTGACCACAATGCAACGATTAGCACCTGAAGAAGCGACTGAAAGTGTTGTTTCTGTTGTCAGTTTACCATCCGATGAAATTAAAGGAAGGATTATAGGAAGAGAAGGAAGAAACATTAAAGTTTTTGAAGCACTTACAGGAGTAGACCTGATAGTTGACGATACTCCTGAAGCGGTTACAATTTCCTGCTTTAATCTTTATAGAAGAGAACTTGCAAGACAGGCACTTGAAAAACTTATTGCAGATGGAAGAATACATCCAGCAAGAATTGAAGAGATTGTTGAAAAGACAAAAAAAGAACTTGAAGAACAACTTGTAGAAGATGGAAACAGGACATTACTTGAAATAGGAATAGAAAATGTACATCCAGAACTTGTAAAATTACTTGGTAAATTAAAATACAGAACAAGTTATGGACAAAATCTTCTTATTCACAGTAAAGAATGTGCATTTATGGCAGGAATTATTGCTTCTGAACTCGGATATGACCCAAAAATTGCAAAAAGAGCAGCACTTTTTCATGATATAGGAAAAGCAGTTGACCAGGAAGTTGAAGGTGCACATCCTGAAATTGGTGGAGAAATTTTGAAAAAATATGGAGAATCTGAAGAAATTATAAATGCTGCTCTTAATCATCACAATGACATGCCAATTAATGAACCATATACAGTTATATCTCAGATTGTAGATGCACTTTCTGCTACAAGAACAGGAGCAAGAAGAGATACTCTTGAAAAATATTTAAGAAGGATAGAAGAACTTGAAAAAATTGCTTCTTCTTTTAAAGGGGTAGATTCTGCTTATGCTATATCTGCTGGAAGGGAAGTCAGGGTAATAGTTAAACCTGAAGAAATCACAGATGATGAAGCAAGAACCCTCGCAAAAGAAATTGCAAAAAAGATTGAAGAAAACATGGAATACATAGGACAGGTGAAAGTAACTGTCATAAGAGAAAGAAGAGAAGTGGAATTTGCTAAATAATGGAAGTTAAAAAGTTACACAGGTGGGATATAGATAAAGAAGAAGCAGAGAAAATACAGGAAAGGTTAAAAGATAAAGTTGTGATAAAACCCTTATCAAAAAAAATAAATATTATATGCGGGATTGATAGTAGTTATAATGAAGAAACAATACAAACATGCGGTGTTTTATGTAAATTCCCTGAACTTGAAATAATAGAAATTGTAAAAATTAAGGGAAAGGTGAAATTCCCCTATATTCCGGGACTTCTTGCATTCAGGGAAGGTGAAAATACAGTCAATCTTATAGAAAAAATAGAAAAGGAAGTGGATTGTTTTATTTTTGATGGACACGGAATTGCTCATCCTAAAAAATTTGGTTTTGCTTCTCACATAGGAGTACTGATTGAAAAACCAACTATTGGATGTGCAAAGTCCTTACTTTATGGTAATTATTTTGAACCACCCTCTTTCCCGCTTTCATCAACATTTATAAAAGACACTGAAGGAGAAATAATTGGCCATGCTTTAAGAAATTACAATGATGGAATAATTTTTATTTCTCCCGGACATTTAATTGATTTTAAGGATTCTTTAAGTACTGTAATCAAATGTATGAAAGAGAAATACTCTATCCCTTATCCTTTATATCTTGCACATGAAAACTCAAAGTTAACTGACTGATACTTTTTGTTTTTTCTACTTTCAATTATCTCTTTATTCAGAATACATCCAGGGTCAGGAGAAACAAAATCACCAAAATAAGCATAACTTCTTGCAACACATCCTCCACAAACAGAAAAATATTTACCCTTACAACCATATCTTTCAGGATGATTTCTCCTATCCCTTATTATATTCAAAACTTCTGAATTATCCCACACATTCAAAAGATTTTCCTTTTTAATCTCTCCATTTTCTTTTATACTTCCTATATAAACATCAGGCATAAAAACACATGGAGTTATACTTCCATCAGGTTGAATTGCTATATATGCTCTTCCTGCTCCACAGCCACCAATAAGTTCAACAATGTTTTTTAGTTTTTTTACATTACCAGATGTAAAATGGCCGATGATAGTAAAATCCCCTTCTCCAAGTTCATACATCTGTTTACAGTATCTACCAAATTGAGGCGCAGTTGAAAGTAAAGTTTCTTTTCCAGTTTTCAAATCTTCATAAAACAATTCAAACAATTTTTCTCTTTCCTCACACGTTAAATCATTTCCAAAATCAGCCCTTCCACATGGTATATAATTATATAAAACAACTTTTCTTATTCCAAGTTGGTCTCTCAATTTAATCATTTCAGGTACTTGATTTTTAACAATTGCATTTTCTCTTGCAACAGTAAAGGAGATACAAACCTTGTCTGCCTCCCCAACTTCTACTAAATTTTTAATTCCATTCAACGTTTTCTCAAATGAACCATTAACACCTCTAAAACTATCATGTATTTCAGGACTGGCACCATCTAAACTTACTCCATAATATGCAAAACCGATCTCCTTTAATCTTTCTGCCACTTTTTTTGTTATCATGGTTCCATTTGTATTTATTGACATATATAAACCGCCCTCTTTACCAATCTTTGCAAGTTCCCAGAAAACAGGATCCATCAATGGTTCTCCTCCTGCGAATGCAAGAGTTGGAATGTTTGTTTTTACTATTTCCTCCATAACTTTTATTTTTTCCTCATTAGTCAGTTCATCAGGAAGTCCTTTTGATAAAACACCTGCATCTTCATAACAGTGTTTACATCTCAAATTACATCTACCTGTAATATTCCATACAACCATTAGTGGTTCAGCAAAGATAAGTGGTTCTCTTACTCCATATTTTATAACTGTCTCAGCAATATTAAAAACAGACCTTTTTATAACCGGATTTTTCATTGCTTCTTTCAATTCTTTTCTCTCAATAGAAAAAATTTTACATATATGGTCAAAAATCATATAAGGAACAATGGTTTCCTTCTCCTTAAAAATTCTTTCTAAAATCCCCCGTGTATCTATACTGAACTTTTCAATAAATTCTTCAAGTTTAGTTTTTCCATTTTCATCTTCTTTAAGGTATTTTAACAGAACCCTTTTTGTCATATAACTATTAAGAATTTTATAAAGTGTCCCTTTTTTTAAACCATCAGAAAGGGTTTCAGGATTAAAAGGAAATCTATTTAAATTCCAGAGTCCCATTTTCCACCTCCTTTAATTTTCTTCATATTTCATTTTTTTCAAATCTATATTTGTTTCTTTAAGGATTCTCCTTATTGTTTCATGACTTATTCCTTCAACAATCCCTTTATCTTCAAGATAATTTTTCAACTTATAAAGAGTCCACATTGAAAATAAAAGTCCGAGTTTTCTCGGAGGTGTTTTAACAATCTCTATTATTCTGTTTTTTATATTTTCTTTAAATTTCTTCTTTTTACCTGTTTCAGGAGATTCAACAATTGATTCCAGACCATGTTTATTATATCTGTGAATCCATTTTCTTAAATGATTTGGATGAATTTTTATAATTTTTGTTATTTCAGAAACTTTATATCTATGAATACCCGAAAGAATTATAAGATGCGCTCTTTTTTTAATATATTCTTTTTCATCTTTTAAAAATTCAAATAATTTTTTAACATCTTCCTTTTTAATTTCAGCAAATAAATGTTTTGCCATTTAACCCCCTTTTTTGAAATTATTATACCCTGTTTTTTGAAATTGTCAAGAGAATTAATATATGTTAGTATTTTTTTATGAATGAAATTGAACTTGTTGAAAGGGCTAAGGCAGGAGACAATAAAGCATTTGAAGAACTTGTAAAAAGAACACAGGATAAAATTTATAATCTTGGACTCAAAATTCTTGGGAATAGAGAAGATGCTGCGGATCTTCTTCAGGAAACCTATATAAAAGCATATGAAAGTTTGCAAAACTTTGAAGGAAGGTCTTCTTTTTCAACATGGCTTTACAGAATTGCTACAAATTTTGCCCTTATGAAATTAAGAAAGGAAAAATATAAAAAAATATCAATAGATGAAATAAAAGAAGCATCTGATGGAAGTTATAAATTAGAAATCTCTGACTGGTCAAATAACCCTCATCTCCAATACAAAAATGAAGAATTGAGAGAGATTTTAAACGAAGCAATAAATTCCTTACCTCCGAAATATAAAACTATTTTTATATTACACGATATAGAAGGACTTTCATTATCAGAAATATCAGAAATTCTTTCACTATCAATACCAACTATAAAAACAAGAATTCACAGAAGCAGATTGTATTTAAGGGAAAAACTATCAGAATATTTTAAAAGGAAAGGAAATTAAAATGGATTGCAGAGAGATTATAAAACTTATATCTGACTACATTGATAAAGAAATAGAACAGACAAAAAAAGAAATACTTGAAGAACATATTAAAATCTGCAAAAAATGTGAATCTATTTTAAATACTACTGAAAAAACCTTATTCCTTTCAAGAAAGATTTATAAAAATAAAAAAATCCCAAAAAAAATAGAAAAGACACTTTATTATCAAATAAGAATAAGATATAAAAAGTGAAACCAACCTCCTTTTCTGCTCATCTAAAAAATGAAAAAACAGGAAAGGAGGTGATGAAAAATGGCAAAACTCGCAAGATGGAATCCAATAAAAGAAGTTCTTGATTTAAGAGATGATTTTGACAGATTAATTGATAGATTCTTCTCAAAAGATTTTGATATTTGGGAAGGACCGAGACCTTTTGATGTAGACATATATGAGGAGGCAGATAATGTTGTTGTAAAAGCAGAAATCCCGGGTATGAATAAGGAAGACATCACTGTTTCACTGACCGAGGATACAGTTACCATATCCGGGAAAAAAGCAGAGGAAAAGAAGATAGAAAAAGAAAATTATTTCAGAAAAGAAATCCGCACAGGAAGTTTCTCCAGAAGTTTTACTCTTCCATGTGCAGTGGATAAGGAAAAAGTAAAAGCCACTTACAAAAATGGCATCCTTGAGATAGTCCTTCCCAAATCAGAAAAAGCAAAGGAAAAAGAAATAAAGGTAGAAGTTGAATAATAACTATTCTGAAAAAGGGGGGCTTTTCCCCCTTTTTTATTTTATTAGAAATATTACCCACTTAAATAATTTTTGAAAAACAGAAAATATTTGGTGTAAAATAAACGGAAATGAAAAAAGTAATAACAATTGGTGCTGGACCTGCCGGGCTTTCTGCGGGTATTTTTTTGTGCAGGGATAAAATCCCGACATTAATTATTGAGAAACTTTCTCCTGGTGGAAATATGCTTCTTACAGAAATTATAGAAAACTATCCCGGTTTTCCTGATGGAATAAGTGGTTTTGCGCTGGCAGAAAATATGAGAAAACAATTTTTAAAATTTGGTGGAGAAATAAAAACAGGAGAAGTTGAAAAAATTGAATTAAAAGATAATGAAAAAATAGTTATAATGAGAAATGGAGAAATATTAAAATGTGATGTTCTTATAATCGCCTCAGGTTCTTCAAGAAAAAAATTAAATGTGAAGGGAGAAGAAGAACTCATGGGAAAAGGAGTATCTTACTGTGCAATATGTGATGGTGCTTTCTTCAGGAATAAAGATGTTGCTGTTGTTGGTGGAGGAGATTCTGCACTTGAAGAAAGTATATATTTAACAAGATTCGCAAATACAGTTTATCTTATACACAGAAGAGAAAATTTAAGAGGAAAAAGATACTTACAGGAAGAAGTAAAAAACAATAAAAAGATAAAACTTATATTACCTTACATTGTTAGAGAAATAAAAGGAAAAGAGAAAGTGGAGAAATTGATTTTGCAGAATACTAAAAATGAGGAAATTATTGATTTAAAAGTTGACGGTATTTTTATTTCAGCAGGACAAAAACCAAATACAGAATTCTTAAATGGAATTGTAAAAACGGATGATAATGGATTTATAATAGTTAATGAAAAAATGGAAACAAATGTACCTGGAATTTATGCATGTGGAGATGTAATTAAAAAATCATTATATCAGATAATAACAGCAGCAAGTGAAGGAATGATTGCTGCTTTCTTTGCAGAAAAATATCTTGAAAAACTATAGGTAATTATAAAATTCTTCTGGTTTGAGCGAATCAAATTTAAATTTATTTTCAATTAAAAATTTCCTTATATCAAGACATAGATGACACTTATTAATATAACCATCCTTTCTTTTATAACCATAACTTTCAGCCCATAAAAGTAAATCATAAATATCAGTCATAAGAAAGTTTAAAATTTTATCACCTGTATTTATTCCATTTTTCAAAACTTCTTCAAATTTTCCAGGAGTTATTCCAGAACAAAAACTTGTTATATAATTTCCATAAAGGTCTATATGAATATGATAAGGATTAAGAAATTCACCAATACAGTTTGCTCCTTTAAACTTTTCTGCCTTAAATTTAACAAACCAGTTTTCCAGTGTATACAAAAATTTTCCTTTTGGTACAATATAATTTTTAAGAAAATTGATAAATTTTTCCTGTCCAATAATTTTTAAACAATCTTCAAAATTCATGGTTCCCCTTATACCCTTTTCTTTAATAATCCTGTATGCATCAATAGTGTAAAAACTCACATTTTCCATTCCAAAAATTTCAAAACTTTTTTTCATGGCAATTTCAAAATTTTCAACAGGTACTTTATTGAGGTAGAATACTGAATAACTTAACATAATAGAATTAAGTCCTCCTTCTTTTATTTTTTTTAATTTTTCTTCAGCAACTTCTTCATTCTTTGCCCAGTAACAATTTGTCTCAACAAAAAACGGGATTTCATATTTTTTTGTCAACTTTACTGCTTCAAGCAAAAGGGGAAAATTGATAAATGGTTCTCCTCCTGTTAAATGCAAGGAGACAAAAGAAGATATGTTTTTCAATATTTTTAAACATTTTTCAAATTTATCTATATCTATCCATTCCATCCAGTTTTTCCTACAATTATATAAGCAGTGTATACAAGATAGATTACATTGATATGAAAGTATAATACCTCCTGAATAAGGAAGAGGTATTTTCATTTTATTTCCAAAAAATTTTTTAGAATTTTTTTCCCTTCTTCTGTTAAAATTGATTCAGGATGAAACTGTACACCAAAAATTTTGTACTCTTTATGTCTTACCCCCATGATTTCATCATCTTCTGTCCATGCTGTTATTTCAAGAGAATTGGGTAAACTTTCTTTTTCTATTACAAGTGAATGATATCTTGTAGCAACAAAAGGATTTTCAATTCCCTCAAAAATATCTTTTCCATTATGATAAATTAAAGATGTTTTCCCGTGCATAAGTTTTTTAGCATAGGTAATCTTGCCCCCAAAAACATATCCAATACACTGATGTCCAAGACATACCCCGAGTATAGGAAATTTATCCTTAAATTTTTCTATTATTTCACATGAAATTCCCGCATTTTCAGGTCTTTTAGGTCCCGGAGAAATAACAATTCTATCAAATTTTATCCTTTCAATTTTTTTAATACTCACATCATTTCTATAAACTATAATTTTTTCTCCAAGTTCTCCGAAATACTGAACAAGGTTATAAACAAAAGAATCGTAATTATCTATCATGAGTACCATTTTTATATCCTTTTTGAAAAATTATAACTTTCAATAAGTGCTTTTGCTTTATTTTCCGTTTCTTCATATTCTTTCTCAGGAACAGAATCAGCAACAATTCCTGCACCCGCCTGTATATATATTTTTTTACCCTTAATTATAAATGTCCTTATAGTTATACAGAAATCCATACTCTTCTGTAAACTGAAATAACCAACAGCACCTCCATAAGGCCCCCTTCTAACTCCCTCTAACTCTTCTATAATCTCCATTGCTCTTATTTTTGGCGCTCCTGTTAATGTACCTGCTGGAAAAGTTGAATTGAATAAATCAACAGAACTTTTGTTTTTCATCAATTTACCTTCTACATTTGAAACAAGATGCATAACATGAGAATATTTTTCTATTTTCATCAACTCTGTAACCCTAACAGTTCCTGGATAGCAAACCTTACCGAGGTCATTTCTTCCAAGGTCAACAAGCATAATATGTTCTGCTTTCTCTTTTTCATCATTCACCAATTCTTCTTCAAGTTTTTTTTCTTCTTTTTCATCTTTTCCTCTCGGTCTTGTCCCTGCAATTGGTCTGACATTTGCAATTCCATTTTCAAGTTTTACAAGTATTTCAGGAGAAGAACCAATCAATTTTAAATCTCCAAGTTCAAGATAAAACATATATGGAGATGGATTCAAACTTCTCAATGCCCTGTATATTTTAAAAACCTCTGTATCAATTTCTCTTTCCCATCTCTGAGAAATAACCGCCTGAATTATATCTCCTTCAAAAATATATTTTTTCACCTTCTCAACATTTTTCAAAAATTCTTCCTTTTTAAAATTGCTTTTAAAATCATCATTTTTCTCTTCAACTTTCCTTTCAATTACTTTAAATGATTTAAAAAATTCACCTGTAAATTTTAAAAGATTCTCTTTTCCTTCATCATAAATCTGTTTTAAAGTTTTATTCTTTTCAACAAATACATTTGTTATTAAAAAAATTTTCCTTTTAAAATGGTCAAAAATTATCAATTTCTTTGGGAAAAAGAAAATAAAATCAGGAATTGAAAGGTCATCCTTACATATCTGTGGAATTTTCTCTATATTTCTCACATAGTCATAAGAAACAAATCCAACAAAACCACCTGTAAAAGAAGGAAGGGGTTTGATTTTAACTGTAGAATATTTTTTTAAAAAGTCATCTATTATCTTTAAAGAATTTTTTTCCTCAAACTTTTCAATTATCCCTTTTGTATAATCTGTAATTTCTACTCTATTTTCCTTTCCCTTGATTATTATTTCAGGATATGAGCCAATAAAAGAATATCTACCTGTTTTTTCTTCTTGCTCAGCGCTTTCAAGAAGAAAATTATAACTTCCTTTTGCAATTTTTAAAAAAGAAGTAACAGGCGTTTCAAAATCAGCAAGAAACCATGTATGAAAAGGAATTACATTTACTTTTTTACTCAAACTTTTAAATTCTTCAAAATCAGGAAATATCTCCATTTTTTAAAGTGTCTGTTCACAGATTATCTTCCAATTTCCATTTCTTTTAACAAGATAAAGAATTTTTCTTGTTTTTGAAGAAAAATTATCTGATGTATAATTCTGTTTGAAAAAAGAGATTGCCATCAGTCCAAATTTCTTTTCCCCATAGGGTAAAATCTGTAAATCAGAAAGTTCAATACTTATATATTTTTTTCCTTTATTAATTCTTTCCTTGTATAATCTCCATTCCTTTTTATTCTTTCCTCCTGTTAAAAATTCATCATCATAAAATTTTATATATTCCTCTATATTTTTACTTTCCCATGCATTTTTCCATCTTTCCACTGTTTCTTTTATCTCCTTAATATACTCAAATTTATTAAACAATTTATCCTGTGAAATACAGATAAAAGTTTCTCCTGTTTTAATGTATGGCATTATCTGTTTCATATCACCATCATTAACAACAATACAACCTTCACTATTGTAAGGCGGTCTCTCTATTGGTGTAGCATGAAACCATATACCATTTCCGTCTTTATTCAATCTTAAATCTATTGGATTTGGATAATTAAGAGGAAAGGCGGCAATCCCGTATTTTGAAGGTAGATTTGGCGGTTCTATTTTTGATGTTAAAAGGTAAGTACCCTCAGGTGTCCTTTTATCTCCTTTTTTCTCCTTATCCCCTTTTTCTGTTCCGGTAGTACATTTAAATTCTTTTATTTCTTTAAAAGTATATCCATCAAATGAAACAATATATAATTTCTGCTCATTTTTTGACACATTTATAAAGCTATATGGATTTAAACCTTCAATCTTTTCCTTTTTCGTTATTTTTTCTTCTTTTTTCTCCTCTATTTTCTTTTCTTCTCTAACAGCAAGTAAATTTTTAATTTTTTCCCTTTCTGATATCGCCATTCCTTTATTATTTTGAGCAAGATATATTTTCAGAAGTATTTTATGAAGATTAATATCATCAGAAATTGCAAGTCCTTCTTCAATATATTCTTTTGCTTTTTTATAATCTCCCTTATTAAGATAATAAAGGGAAAGGTAATAAAAAAGGGATACATCTTTTAAATTGTAATTATATGCCTTTTCAAGTGCTGAAATTCCCTCTTCTTCTCTATTAATCCCCAGAAGTAATTTACCGAGATTATACCAGTAAATTGGATTTTGAGGAGAAAGTTCTGTTGCAATATAATAAAGATTAATTTTTTCCCTTATATCCTGACTTTTTTCTATTCTCTTTTCTATATAAGATAGCGCATTTTTCCTGTCAAAAAGCGAGATTTCAAGTAAAATTTCAGAAACCCTTGGTTGTAAATTTATTTCTTTAAAAATTAAAGCCAGTTCTATTTTTGCTTCTGTCTTTCCAACAGTACTTTCCAGAATCTTTATATATTCTTCTATTATTTCATTATTATTTGGATTCTGTTTTATCGCTTTTCTGTATTCTTCAAGAGAAAGTTTAAAATATCTTCTCGCTTTTTCTTCTGGCTTTTTTATTAAAAATGGTTCACTCTCTTTAATAAGAAAAAAGAAAAAAAATAGAAAAATAACAAGTACCTGTTTTCGTTTCATTCAACTCTTTTTCATTCTATTATTATTGCCTCTACAGGACAACTTTCTGCGGCTTCCTTTACTTTTTCCTCAAGTTCAGAAGGAACATTTGTCAATTTTACAGTTGAAACTGTTTCACCCATTTCAAAAACTTCCGGACAGATATCAACACATAACCCGCAACCAGTACAGAGTTCTTTATCAATTCGTACTTTCATTCTTTCCTCCTTCCTTTTTTAAGATAGTAAATTTTATATTTTTCTTAAAATTTGTCAATATTGCTGGGGGAATAGGACTCGAACCTATACGCCGGGATCCAGAGTCCCGTGTCCTACCAGTTAGACGATCCCCCAGTTTAATTCTTCAATTCAATCCTTTTTCCTTAAAACTATTCTGTAGTCAGTATCTTTTTTAGTAAGAATAATATGTCCTTCTCTTGCAAGCCACCCCAATCCCATTATCAGTAAATCCCTATCCCTTCCTGTTATCTCAATTAATTTAGTCAGAGTGGTTTCATTATATTTTTCAAGATACTGCCATATTTCTCCTGCCACTATTCCTATTTCAGTTATCATTTTACCCCCTTGCTTTTTTTATTTTATCATCTTTCTCCCTTTTTGTGAAGAGTTTTACATCTTGGACATCTGCTTATGTCATTACTTTTACTATCAACATATTCATAAAAACATATAGGACAACACCACAAAGTATTTTCTTCTGTTTTCTCATATTTTCTTCTTTTTTCTAAAAAAATCCACATAAAAAGAATGCATACACTTATTAAAAGATAGATACTTGCTATAAGGTCAATTGATACCTTTATCATTTGAGTTTAAAAACTAATGTTATAATTCCCCAGACATCTTTTTCACTTTCCACAGATTCAAATAACCATTTTTTAAATTTTCTTTCAGCATAGAAATCAATTTCCGGATTACCCGAAGATAAAGAAATTTCTGTATTAAATATTTTTCCTTCCGGATTCACCCAGAATTTTATCTTTACTTTCCCCTCTATTCCTTTTTGTTGAGCCCACAGTGGATAATCAATTTTTTCCCTGTATATAATTTTTCTTGAACCTGCCGGTCCTTCTATCAAATCTTCAGAAGGATTATTCTGTGGAAGATTTAAAACTGGTACTGGTAATGATAATGAACTTATTTTATATTCTGCTTTTTCAACATCAAGGTCAAGTTTCACAGGAGTTATATATTCTTTTTCGCCAACAATATCCTTTGATGTAATATTTTTAATATTCATTGAAGGGACTTCCTCTTCTGTTTTAATTTTTTGACTACCTATGTTCTCCTCTATCTTTTTTGAAACAAAATTAATATTTTCCCTGATTTGTCTTGTTTCCAGAGAAGGATAAATAACAACTTCTATTGGTTTTATTTTTTTTAGAGGGCCTGGCAGTACAATAGAAAAAAGAGATAGCCCAAGAATATGAATAGAAAAACTTATAAAAATTGCTTTAAGAAAAATGGAATTTGTTCTCATTTTAAAATTCTGGCATTGTTGCAACTGCGATTTTTTCAATGCCACAACTTCTTGCCTTATCCATAACACTAACAACTATTCCGTGTTTTGTATCCTTATCTGCTTTAACAATAAGTATTATATTTTCTTTTCTATTCTTTAATTCCTCTTTTAATTCTTTTTCAAATTCTGAAAGATTAACAACCTTCCCTTTAAAATAAATTTTCCCTTCTTCTGTAATATTAACAAAAATCTCTCTCTGTTTTATTATGTCTGTAGTTTCTGCTTTTGGTAACTTTATTTTTATTCCGGGCTGCATAATAAAACTTGAACTTAACATAAAAAATATAATCAACTGGAAAACAACATCTACCATAGGAGTAAGATTTATCTCCCCTTTTACTATCTCACAGTGCCTTTTGAACCTCATAATTTAATTTTACTTTTTATTATCTTTACCATCAAGTTTTGAATTGTTTTTTAAAATGATAAAATGAAAATAATGGAAAAATATATATGTGGAATAGATGAAAATGGTTTTGGTCCTGTTTTAGGTCCGCTTGTAATTACCGGTATCTTAACTTCTGAAGATATAAAAATTCCTGATTATATAAAGGATAGCAAAATTTTTTATAAGAATAAAAAGGACTTAAAAAAAATTGAAGAAATTGCGGTTATTTCTTTTTATATGGTTGAAAATAGGACACCTTCCTCTCCATACGAAATATTTAAAAGATTCAGTTATAAAAAATGTGCCTTTGAAGAAAACCTGTGTGAAAAAAATATCCCCCTTTTTTTTGAAAGTGAAAACATAAAAGAAATTATAAAAAGATACAGTGATCTTCTGAAAGAAAAAGATAAAATTAAAAGAATAGAGGTAAAAACTGTATGCCCGTATTTTTTTAACGATTTTGTAAAGAAAAAAAAATCAAAATTTCTTTTAAATTTATTCAATTTCTGTGAAATAATAAAAGAGATGGAAAACTACAAAAATATAAAATTCTTCTGTGGAAAAATTGGGGGTACCATCTATTACAGAAATTTTCTAAAATATTTTTTACCTGATTATGAAATTTATGCTTTAAAGGAAACTGACGACTTTTCTGAATATAAAATTTCAAAAAAAAATCTTTCTTTTGAACTTGGATTTTATAAGAATGTTGAAAACATATCACCAGTTGCTTCCTTTTCTTCAATAATAGGTAAATATATGAGAGAAATAATTATGAAGAGTATAATAAAAAGTTTGAATATGGATGAGGATATTTCAGGATACAGGGATAGGAAAACAAAAAAATTTATAGAAAAAATTAATTTTTCAAAATTCAGAAAGGAATGCATAATAAGAATTTCCTGAAAGAAAATATTGACAAAAATAAAAAAGGGGGGTATTATTTACTAAAATGAAAAAAGTTATTGAGTTTTATAAAGGATTGAATAAACAGAATAGAATAATATTTTGGGTTTGTGTAGGTGTTATTTTTCTTACAATTTTAAGAGTGTCTATCTGGAGTGCAAAAAAAGACAAAACTCCTACCGCAAAAATATTTATAAAACAGATAAAAAGTCCGAACAAAAATGAAAAAATATATGCAATTTATAATGCTGGAAATCTGAAGATAAAAGAGGCATTACCTGATGTTGAGGATGTATTTCAAAAAGAAAACGATGAGGAAATTAAAAGAGTTTGTGCATGGAGTATAGGACAGATTGATTTTAATAAACTTCTTACATATCTTGATAGTTCAGATAAAAAAATAAAGGAAATAACATTTGAAACGATATTGAAAATTGATAAGAAAAATATTGATTATCTTATAGAGAGATTTGATAAGGAAGATACGGATACAAAATTTAAAATACTTGATTATATGAATTCTCCGGAATATCAGGAAAAATTATTAAAAATTGTTGAAAATGAAAAAGAAGAAATACCTGTCAGAAAGAAAGCACTTGAAATATTAAAAGAAAAAGGGAAACCAGAAGAAATAGAAACACCTTTATGGGCTCTTTATTATAATGAGCAGAATGATGAAATGAAAAATTATGTTTATCAGATAATTAAAGAAATTCAAAAGAGAGGCAAAAAATGAAAACAAAAAGAATAAAAAAAGGAGGTTTCACATTAATTGAACTTCTTGTTGTAATTTCAATAATCTCAATGCTTGCGGGCCAGATTTTACCATCACTTTCAACTGCAAGAGAAAAAGGAAGACAGGCAAACTGTATTAATAATCTCCATCAGATTGGACTTGCAATTGAAATGTATTATCAGGATTATGATGAATATCCAACATGGCTTTCTTTACTCTGTAAAAGCGATACCCCTGGAATTGGTTCAAATTATCTCGGAACAGGTAAAATTTTTCTCTGTTTAACCGATATGAATAAAGGAAATAAAGGACATGGAAATCCATCCTTTCCTGAAATATGTGATATCCCATTATCAAAAGTTCAGAATAGTTATCCTTCATATACGCCTGATACCTTTGACCAGAATGCTTATGCCCATAGAAATCCATCTGTTGAGGCCTGTTCATATTCATACGAATTTGCTCCAACGCATTGCAAATGGTTTGAAAGTACTCATAACCAAACAGATATTGCCCAGGCAGATGTAAACAACGATGGTGTAGTTTCATGGAAAGAAGCAAAGGTCTGGCAATCAAATCATGGTTATGGTGGACAAGTACCAATTGTAAGATGTTTCTGGCATTACTACAATCATAAACAGAAAATATTAAATCTTGCTTTCAGGGACTATAATGTTTTTATAAGCCAACCCGAATGGGAATCCTCATCTTACTGAAAAATTTATCTTTTTGAGAGAAACCATTCAATTGTTTTTTTAATTCCCTCTTCTATTTTATATTTAGGAGCCCAGTTGGTCTGACTTTTAATCTTTTCAATTGATAGGCAACTCCTTTTTAATTCTCCCTTTCTTTCTTCTCCATAAACTTTTTTACAATTTTTTCCAATATTCTCTTTTATAATCTCAAATATTCTGTTTACACTTGTTTCAATCCCTGTTCCCACATTAAAAACTCCTGTTGTTTCATTCTTCATAAATAAAACATTTGCCTCAACAACATCATCAATAAAAATAAAATCCCTCGTCTGGTTTCCATCTCCAAAAATTATACATTCTTTCCCATCAAGTATTCTTGATATAAAAATTGCAATAACACCTGCTTCTGACAGATAATTCTGCCTCGGACCATAAACATTTCCATACCTTAAAGCAACATAATTTATTCCATACTTTTTCCAGTAAGCATATAATAGTTTTTCACCTGTTAATTTTGAAATACCATAAACACATATAGGAAATGGCTCAATAGTTTCAGGACTTGGAAAAATATCAGTCAATCCATACATAACTCCACCTGTTGAAGAAAAAATAATTTTTTTGGGTGGTTTTTCCTTTGCACATTCAAGAATATTTATAATCCCTCCTATATTTACATCAACATCAAAGATAGGGTCTTCCTCTCCCTTTCTAACATTTATCTGTGCAGCAAAATGAAAAATATAATCAAAATAATAATTATCAAAAATCTCTTTTAACTTTTCTTTTTCCCTTATATCAAAATTATAAAAAATAACTTCTTCATTCAGATTTTCCAGTGAACCTGTTGAAAGATTATCAATTACTATAACTTCATTCCTTTCTTTAACCAATCTATCAACTGTATGACTTCCTATAAAACCTGCTCCACCTGTAACAAGAATTTTTGACATTTTTAATCCTTCAAAATGACATCCTTGAGCCAATCCCTGTTTTCAATATACCAGTTTACTGTTCTTTCAATACCTTCATTTATATCAATTTTAGGAGTCCAGTTCAATAAATTTTTTGCCTTTGTTATATCAGCATAAGTTGCCTTTATATCCGCTTTATGAAATGGAGCATAAATAATCTTTGCTTTTTTATTCAATTTTTCCTCAATTAATTTTATAATTTCATTCAATTGATGTGGATTGCTGTTCCCAAGATTTATTACATGGAAACCAGAAAGATTGAGCCCTGAAATAGTCCCTTCTGCAATATCATCAATATAGGTAAAATCCCTGCTCTGTGTCCCATCTCCATAAACAGTTATCTCTTTTTCCTCATCAATCAATTTTATAAACTTAAAAATACTCATATCAGGTCTTCCACATGGTCCATAAACAGTAAAATATCTGAAAATAACAACATCAATCCCGAAAAGATAATGGTAAGTATAACAGGTAAGTTCTGCTGCTTTCTTACTTGTAGCATAAGGAGAAATTGGATTATTTACAGGCAAGTCCTCTTTAAAAGGTGTATTACAACCAGCATAAAGAGAAGATGTTGAGGCAAGAATAAATTTTTTTATTTTAAAGTCCTTCGCACATTCAAGAAGATTTAAATTCCCTATTACATTTGTCTGGTAATAAATTTCAGGATTTTCAATACTTGCTCTCACTCCAGCACGAGCAGCAAGATTTATTATTGCATCCGGCTTTGCTTCCTTTACAATATATTTAATATTTTCCCTTGAAATATCAAGTTTTACAAATGAGAAATTTTTATTTTTCTGTAATTTATCCAGTCGCCACTTTTTCAATTTTACATCATAATAATCATTCAAATCATCAATACCAAGAACTTCTTCTCCTTTTTCCAATAACTTTTCCGAAACCTTCCATCCAATAAAACCACATGCACCTGTAACTAAAATTTTTCCCATGCTTTAAATTATATCATAAATTTAAAAAGTCAAATCAAAAAATTAATTTAACTTGACACACCTACAAAAAACAAGGTAAAATCAAACTGTGGAAAAAAAAAGAAATAAAGGTGTAGCATTAATTGCTGTAATTGTAATGATAGTTCTTTTTTCTTCCCTTATAATGGTCGTTGTCCTTTCATCTACAATGTCAATAAAAAGGGCTTATTTTTATCATGATAGAACAAAAGCACTTGAAATAGCAGAAAACGCAATACAGGATGTATTTAACTGGATGAATTACCGTGCCTATGATACAGAATACTATCCTTCCTGGTATGCAAACAATCAACCACCTGATTCTCCAACAAAAGTTTACTTTACAGGAACAACTTTTTCCCCAAGTCCTGTAAAAGTAAATGCCCCTTATATTCCAGAAAAAGGAGAATGTATAGTTGAATTTTTTGATGATAATGGGGAGAATAAAGATACAATAACAGCTATAGGTAAATACAGGGGGAGAACAGCAAAATTAAGTGTGAAGGTAAGGGGGGAAAATGGATATGATAATAATACACATAAAAACTTTGCTTTAAGATTGGGGAATATAGAGACATTTCAAGTTGATATAAATTTTGAGCCAATAGGTGCTAATCCATCCATTCAATATCCTGATAAAGGAGAAGTTTTTGGAGATAGAGGGAATGGTTATAAATATGGCTGGAGTGAGGATAGAACTGGTTATGTATATGACAGGGATATATTACCCAACTCTTATCAGTATCTTGATAATCAGTATCTTGATACCCTTGCGATAATGAATGGAGCAAAATGGGAGATAGAAGTTCCTAACTGGTATTATAGTGTTACCGTTGATTGTGGAGACCCTATGGACCCTGAGTGTGATGATTATAACCATGATTTAATTATAGAAGGGCAATTAAGTCACATTTCTTCACCTAATTTTTCTGTTAGTGTTTTAAGAAACCCTGGACCACCTCCAGTATACGATGTTTACTGGTATAAAAGGCACATTGTAGATGTCACAGTAAATGATGGGAGATTAACAATTGAACCAGTAGATACATCTAATAATGGTCCGAGAATATGTCATATTCAAATAAGACCAAATTCAGGTGTAAACTGGGCAACACCAGAAGCATTTAATAAACATCTTGTATATTCAAATACTGTGTCAGGAAATACAGGGTCAAATCAAATTCTTGTTAATGGAAATATAACTTATAATAACTGGCAGGCAAATTTAAATTATAAAGATGAAAGTAAAAAAACTTTTACACATACCAGTTCTTTTTCAATTCCGAGAAATTCAGCAAGTATAAGTATTCCAGTAGCAACAACTTTACAACAGCCAAATTTTACACCAACTCCTACAATGAGATTTAAGGATAGCAATGGCAGTACTCCTTATGACCCTGCAACAGGTTATAATTCTTATACTGACTTAACAAATATTAATGGTGGAAATGACCCTTATAATGTTTCAGGAACAAGTGAATATTATACCTTTTCAAATTTAAGTAATCTTTCATCAGGTACTTATTTTTTTGAAAAAACAGATAGTAAAACACAATTACAGATAAAATTTACACCAAACAGCAATCCCAACATTCCTTCAGGAATAATCCTAAAAGCAGGAGCAATTGATTCAGGTGAAGCAGCAGATATAATAATTGATGTTAATCTTGATTCATCTACCTCAATACTCGGTCAACTTATGGCTGAAAGAAATATTGAGATAACTGGAAGTATCCCTGTTTCCATCGGTTCTTCAAATCAATATACAATTGCTGCAAGAGATACAGTTAAAATCAGTCCATCAGGAAATCTTACAATAAATGGAAATATTTATGGTGGAAAAAAAGTTTATATTCAGGCAAATAACAATACAATCACAATAAATGGAAATATCTGTGCAGATAATCAAAGTGAAAATAGTGAAATAGAAATAAGAGGAACAGGAACAATAAATATAAATGGAAAAATCTATGCTAAAACTAAAATAACAATAGATGGAACAGGTTTAAATTTAACAATAAGCGATGAAGTTAACTGCCCTGGTGAAGTAATAATTCAGGGAAGTGGAAATGTAACAATTAATAAAGATTTAAAAGGTGGACTTCAAACAGGTGGTTCAGTAAATTTAACTGTAAACGGCAGTGTATTTTCTAATACCGCAAATATACCTATAAATATTGGAGGAACTGGAAATATCAACATAAATGGAGTTATAGCAGGAGTGGGTGTTATTACAATTTCAAATTCAAAATTAACAGTTGACGCAAGAAATACAAATTATGCTGGTGCTATATGCTGGGATGGAAATGGAACAATAACAATATCTTCCTCTCCAGCAATTTATCTCGGCGAGCATCAATATTCAGCAATTTTTGTTGATTCTGGAACAGGTGATGTAAATATAAATGCCCGTATAAATCCAAACTATTATCTACCCACTTCTCAATCAGTTTCAAATCAGATGGCCATAATAAACAAATCAAGTTCTAATAATATAAACATTAATGCAGAAGTGGTTGGACCTGTGTATTCAAGAACAAATATAACAGTGGGAACAAACGGAAAAGTAAAAGGAGCAATAATAACAGACGGGACTCTTACTTTAAATGGTGGAGAAATAATTTATGATAGCGCTCCTTTTAAGAATAATACAGAAGTTTATAAGGGCTTTACAGGTGGCAGAAGAAAATATTTACCAGTTATAGGAAGTTGGAGAATTGAATGGTGAAGAAGGAGGAAAAAATGTTAATGGAGTATATTGAAAAAGCGTTAAAAAAAGCAGAATATAAAAAAATTGAAGATGGAACCTGGTTTGGTACAATAAAGAATTTTGAAGGTGTTTGGGCTAATGGAAAAACTATTGAAGAAACAAGAAGACAACTTATAGAAGTATTAGAAGAATGGCTTTTACTGAAAATAAAAGATGGAGATGAAATTCCGGAAATAGACGGTGAAAAAATTGAAATAAAAAGAGTTCCAAGTAAGATATGAAAAAAGTAATAAAATTTGATGAACTTGTGAGAAAATTTAGGAAATTAGGTTATGAAGGGCCCTTTTCAGGTGGGAAACATTTATTTATGAAAAAAGGAAGTAAGAAGGTTCACATACCCAATCCTCATAAAAGTAAAGATATTCATATAAGTTTGCTTAAAGAGATTTTAAAATGTGCTGGAATTGATGAAAAGGAATGGGAAGATGCATAAGAGAAGTTGGAGAATTGAATGGTAAATAAAAATGGATTAACTCTACT
The DNA here is from genome assembly GCA_035371905.1 of bacterium. NCBI lineage: Bacteria > bacterium. The sequence continues at coordinate 60,549 of DAORXQ010000001.1, forward strand.
TGAAGTTTTGATTGCAGTTTTTCTTATGGCTATTGTTATTGCTGGTGGACTTCTTTTAATTTCAGGAAATTTAAATGTTATAAAAAAGGCAAATGAATTAACTATAGCAACTGCTTTATTACAATATACAATTGAAGATATTAAAAATATTGATTTTCCACCAGTTTATTATGATAGGCAAGGTAATTTTGGAGATGAAGTTGAAACAGAATCAATTGTAGATGTAAATTTATATACTGATTATACACCTGTTTTTTACAAAAATGATTATAGGATTATAAGATTTGTTCAAGGTTTAGATAGTTCTGGGAATATTATTTCAAATTTT
>DAORXQ010000002.1 GCA_035371905.1 bacterium
AGTTCAAAAGCAAGATATTCAGCAGCAGTTAATGCAATTCTTGGAGTTGATATTCTTTCAATTGCCGGTTCATCAGCAAGATTAATAAATATTACGCATCTTTCAATTGCTCCTGTGCTTCTAAACTCTTCCTGGAAAAATTCTGCTTCTTCAAAAGTAATTCCCATAGCAGCAAAAACAATAGCAAATTTTTCTTCCTTTTCAGTTAAAATTTTTGCCTGTTTTACTATCTGGGTTGCAAGTAAATTATGAGGTAACCCTGAACCTGAAAAAATAGGTAGTTTCTGACCTCTTACTAAACTGTTAAGTCCATCAATTGCTGAAATACCTGTTTGTATAAATTCAGATGGATAATCTCTTCTTGTTGGATTTATAGGAGAACCATTTATATTTAGATATTTTTCAGGTATTATTTCAGGTCCACCATCTCTTACTTTCCCCAGTCCTGTAAAAATTCTTCCAAGGATAGAAGGAGAGACACCGAATTCTATTGGTTTTCCTGTAAATCTAACTCTGATCTCACTTAAACTTAAACCAGAAGTTCCTTCAAAAACCTGAATAAGTGCTTTATCTTTTTCAACTTCAAGAACTTTTCCAAGCCGTCTTTCCTCACTCTGCAAAATCTCAACAAGTTCACCATAACCAGCACCTTCAACTCCTTCAACCAGAATTAAAGGTCCTACTATATTTTTTACACTTTCATATTTCTTTAAAGAATTTATTATGTTTTCCATAATGAAATAGATTATAATAATAAAAAAAATATTGTCAAAAAATGGAGGAAAAAAATGAGTATAAATTATAAAAAAGCAGGGGTGGATGAGGATAAGGCAGGAAAACTTGTTGAATTTATAAAAAGTAAAGCAAGAAAAACATTTACAGAAAATGTGATTGGAGATATTGGATTATTTGGTGGTTTTTTTAAAATTCCCCAAAATTACAAAAGTCCTGTTTTTGTATCATCTACAGATGGAGTTGGAACAAAAATTTTACTCGGTCAGGAAATGGGATTGTTTAAAAATCTCGGTATTGACCTTGTTGCAATGAATTGTAATGATGTTTCTGTCTGCGGAGCAAAAGTTTTATTTTTTCTTGACTATATTGCTGTTGGAGAACTTAAAGGAAATAGGGAAAAAGAAATTATAGAAGGTATTGTTGAAGGATGTAAAATGGCGGATTGTTCTTTAATAGGAGGAGAAATAGCACAGATGAAGGATGTTTATGGAAAGGATGGATTTGACCTTGCTGGTTTTTGTGTTGGAATTGCTGAAAAGGATGAAATAATTGATGAAAAAAAGGTTAAAAAAGGGAATGTTTTAGTTGGTGTATCTTCAAATGGAGTTCACAGTAATGGATTTTCACTTATAAGGAAGGTTTTTAAAAAAAGAGATTATCATAAATATTATGATGAACTTGGAAAAATTCTTGGAGAGGAACTTTTAAAATCAACATATATATATTCTCCTTTGCTTTTTGAGTTATTTTCTTTAAAATTGATAAATGCATCTGCTCATATTACAGGAGGGGGTATTGAAGGAAATTTAATAAGGGTTTTACCAAAAAAAGTAAAATGTGTAATAAATAAAAATTCATGGGAAATACCTGTAATTTTCAGGATTATTCAGAAAGCAGGGGAAATACTAGAAAAGGAAATGTTTAATGTTTTTAATATGGGAATTGGACTTATTTTAATTGCTGATAAAGATAACATAGAAAAAATTTTTGAAATAGTAAAAAAATATAATTTCAAACCATATGTTATTGGTGAAGTTAAAGAGGGTGAAAGAAAAGTAGAAATATTATGAAAATTCTCTTTATAAATCCTCCTGTTTATGATTTCTCTGCTTATGATTTATGGTCAAAACCACTTGGTTTTTTAAAAATAATAGATTTATTTAAGAAAAATGGTTTTGAAATTTTTTATTTTGATTTTATGGATAGAAACCACAGATTTTACGAAAACTTAAAAATTAAAAAAGGGAAATTTGGATGTGGAAATTATTATTATGAAGAAGTGGAAAAACCAGAAATTTATAAAAATATTCCAAGAAAATACAAAAGATTTGGTTTACCTTTAAAGATTTTTTTTGAATTTCTGAATAATTTAAAAAATCCGGATTTTATTTTTATAACAACAGGGATGACCTACTGGGTTTTTGGAGTTGAAGAAATTATCAAGGTGGTGAGAGAATTATATCCTGAAGTTCCTATTGTTATCGGTGGAATTTATGCAAGTTTCTGTTATGATGATGCAAGAAATTTAGGAGTTGATTATATTTTTAAAGGGAAAGATATTTTAAAGTTTGCCTGTGAGTTTTCTTCAAAATTTAGTGTAAATATTAAAATACCTGAGAAAATAGAGACATACTGGGATGTGTATGAAAAACTTGATTATCTTGTCGTAAAAACCTCTTATGGATGTCCATTTTCCTGCTGGTACTGTGGAATAAAACAGATTGAACCTGAATATAAAAAAAGAGACCATAATGATGTTGTAGAAGAAATAATTAAAAATGTTGAGAAATTTAAATTAGAAGATATTGCTTTTTATGATGATGCTTTATTTTTTGATTTTGAAAACCATCTTTATAAAATATTAGAGGGAATTAAAAAAACAGGTAAAAATTTGAGGTTTCATACACCTAATGGAATTCATCCAAAATTTATAGAAAAGGAAGTTGCTTATATTTTAAAAGATGTAAACTTTAAAACTATCCGCCTTTCACTTGAAACAATAGAGGAAAAGAGAAGGGAAGAATCAGGTTATAAAGTAAATTTTTCTGAATTTGAAAAATGTATAAAAAATCTTGTAGATGCAGGATTTACAGAAAAAGAAATAGGTGTTTATATACTTGCAGGACTTCCCGGGCAGACCCCAAAAGAAGTAATAAATACAATAAAAGTTTTAAAAAATTATCCTGTTAAAATAAAAATGGCTGAATATTCACCTATTCCTGAAACGGTTGATTTTGAAATTGCAAAAAATCTTTATCCTCATTTACCCCTTTCTGACCCATTATTCCAGAATAATTCCATTTATCCACTCTGGAATTTTGAAAACAAATGGGAAATAATAAATCAGATAAAACAGATGATAAAAGATACCAAAATTGACAAATTTTTATAATGATATAAAATTTTTTTGTGGTTTTTTAATTGAAGATTTTAAAAAGGAGGTAAAGAATGACTGCTATAATTGGTGGAATAATAGCAATAGCGATTGGATTGTGGCTTATTTTTCCAGGTCCTCTCGGACAGGCAACAAAATGGTTTATAGGTGGAGGGTTAGTTGTTATGCTTATACTTGGTGGAATAATTGCTGTTGCAGCAGGAATTTCAGATATAAAAGATAGAATAGAAGAAAAGAGGGAAAAAGAGAAGGAAGAAGAGAAAAAAGAATCAGAAATTGAAAAGAAAGAGGGTTAATCTTTTAAAACTATATTTATAATCTTATTTTTAACATAAATCTTTTTGACTACATTTTTTCCTTCAATAAATTTTTTGAATTTTTCAGAGTTTTTTATTAACTCATAAATCTGTTCCACATCATACTCAGAAGGTATTTCAATATTACCTCTTATTTTTCCATTTATCTGGACGCCTATATTTATTTTTTCTCCCTGTATTTCTGTTTCTTCATAAGAAGGCCATGACTCATTAAATAAAAATTCCTTTTCACCTAAATTTTCCCATAATTCATCACAAATATGAGGAATAAAAGGATAGAGTAACTTAATAAATTTTTTCCATGATTCAATCAGTAAATTTTTTGAAATAGTTTTTTCGTTTACCTCTCTGTAAAGGAAATTAACAAATTCCATCATTTTTGCTATTGCGGTGTTAAATTGAAATTCTTTTTCTATATCCTCTGTTACTCCTTTTACTGTTTTATTTATCATAATTTTTAAATTTTCATCATTTTTGCCTTTAAGTAAATCATAATTTTTTATCTCAAAATGTAATCTCCAGATTCTATTTAAAAATCTCCAGCAACCCTCAATCCCTTTTGCGCTCCATTCAAGGTCAACTTCAGGAGGTGCAGCAAAGAGTATAAAGAGCCGTAAAGTATCTGCACCATAGTTTTTTATTATATCCTCAGGGTCAACCACATTTCCTTTAGATTTTGACATTTTTGCTCCATCCTTTATCACCATACCCTGACATAATAAATTTTCAAATGGTTCTTCAAAATCAACATATCCCATATCTTTCAAAACTTTTACGAAAAATCTGCTGTAAAGTAAATGTAAAATTGCATGTTCTATCCCTCCAATATACTGGTCAACAGGCATCCAGTAATTAACCTCATTTTTATCAAATGGTTTATTTTGAATATCTTTTGAAGCATATCTTAAAAAATACCAGGATGAATCAACAAAAGTATCCATTGTGTCTGTTTCTCTTTCTGCATCATTTCCACAAACAGGACATTTACAATTCAAAAATTCAGGTACATATTTTAAAGGTGATTCTCCCTTTCCTGTTATTTTTACATTATCAGGAAGTTTGACAGGTAAATTTTCTTCTTTTTCTGTAACAATTCCACATTTTTTACAATAAATGATTGGAATAGGAGTTCCCCAGTATCTCTGTCTTGAAATACACCAGTCCTTCAATCTATAATATACTGCTTTTTTACCTTTATTATGTTTTTCTAAATATTTCCTGACCTCTTCTTTTCCTTTTTCACTATCAAGTCCATCAAAAATTCCTGAATTTATCATAATTCCAGGTCCTTCATATGCCTTTTCAATTTTTTCCGGCATTTGTTCCCAATCTGGATTTTTAATCACTATTTTAACCGGTAAATTATATTTTTCTGCAAACTCAAAATCTCTCTGGTCATGAGCAGGAACAGCCATAACAGCACCTGTTCCGTATTCCATCAAAACATAATTGCCAATCCAGACAGGTATTTTTTCCTGTGTTACAGGATGAATTGCAGATATTCCTGTTTCAACTCCCTCTTTTTCAAGTTTTAAAATATCAGCGACTGTTAAACTTGCTTTTTTTGCTTTATCTATAAAGGATTGTATATGTTGCTTTCTGGAACTTATTTTCATTATTTTTTCAACTAATGGATGATATGGTGAAAGTACAATATAAGTTACACCCATTAAAGTATCACTTCTTGTTGTAAAAACTTTAATATCTTCTTCAAGTTCTGGTATAGAAAAATATATTTCACATCCTTCACTTTTTCCAATCCAGTTTTTCTGCATTGTTATTACTCTTTCAGGCCAGTTTTTTATACCAGAAAAATCAAGTAATCTTTCAGCATATTCAGTAATTTTTATAAACCACTGTTCAAGATTTTTATTTTCTACAATTTCACCACATCTCCAGCATTTTCCGTCAATTACCTGCTCATTTGCAAGAACAGTTTCACAGGAAGGACACCAGTTAGCAGGTGCTTTCTTTTTATATGCAAGACCTCTTTTGAAAAATTGAATGAAAAAAAACTGATTCCATCTGTAATATTCAGGGTCACAGGTTATTACTTCTCTTTCCCAGCAATAGGATATTCCAAGTCGTTTTAACTGTCTTGTTATAGTTGAAATATTATTATATGTCCATTCTTTGGGATGAATTTTCTGTTTTATTGCCGCATTTTCAGCAGGTAATCCAAAAGCATCATAACCAATTGGATGTAAAATATTATATCCATTCATAACTTTATATCTTGCGACAACATCTCCAATTGTATAATTTCTTACATGACCCATATGAATTTGTGCAGAAGTATATGGAAACATTTCGAGAATATAAAATTTCTTTTTATTTGGTTCATATTTTGCTTCAAAAACATTATTTTCTTCCCATTTTTTCTGCCATTTAATTTCTATCTTTTCAGGTTCATATCTTTCCATATTTTTCTCCTATTTTTTTTAGAATTTCAATATTCTTTTTATCTTCCTTCAAACTTAATTTTGGTGTTTCTATGATATAGGATAAATTTCCAAAATATTCGTCTTTTATAATTTCTTCAAAACCTTTTATTCCTATTTTCCCTTTTCCTATATGCTCATGCCTGTCTGTTTTTGAATTAAGTTCTGTTTTTGAATCATTAGCATGAATTAATAAAATATAACTCAAAGGGATAAATTTTTCAATATTTTCTTTAACTTTTTCAAAATTTTTGAGATTATATCCTGACTGAAAAGCATGAGCGGTATCAAAACACACTCCAAAATTATCTCCTAATCTGTCAAATAGAAATGAAAAGTGTTCAAATTTATATCCAATAGAAGTTCCCTGTCCTGATGTATTTTCTAATAATATTTTGATTTTACTGATTGAAAAATTTTTGAGTGTATTTATAACATTCTCAATTCCCTTTTTTTCTCCAATTCCTTTATGAAAACCCGGATGTAAAACATAAAAATCAGCTTTTAAATTTTCACTTTCTTCAATTTCTTTTTCAAGCAGTTGCACAATTTTCTTTTTTTCCTTAATATTATTTTCTGCAACATTTAAAATGTAAGGCATATGAATTACAATCGGTTTTATTTTTTTTAATTTTATTTTTTCTCTGAACCTTATTATTTCTTCTATGCTTTTTTCTTTTCTTTTCCAACTTCTCGGATTTGAAAGAAAAATTTGAAAACAATTACATCCCAGATATTCACAGTATTCCAGTGTTTTTTCAATTCCTTCTCCAATCCATAAATGAGCACCCACGCGCATAGAAAAATTTTAGTTTTTAAAATACTATCAGTCAAAATTTGACAGAAAATTTTATAGTGCTATATTTAATTTTTAAAATCAAAGATATTAAATCAAAAAAGGAGGTTAAAGATGAAAATAGGATGTCAGGAGGGGCTTTTACCTGGAAGAGATTTAAGTGAAAAGTTTGAAATTGCAAGAAAAATTGGTTTTGAAGGAATAGAGGTGTGGGGAAGAGGATTACTTGAGGTACCTGAAAAAATTGATGAATATAAAAAAATTTCAGAAAAGATAGGTATTAAGATTTCAAGTATATGTGCTGGTTACAGAAATTTTTTACTTGAAGCAGAAAAAGAAAACAGAACAAAAGCAAGAGAAGATATAAAAAAATTGCTTGAAATAGGTAAAGAACTGGAAGTAATTGGTTTAATTCTTGTTCCAATTTTTGGTTCTCCAAAAGTCCCTGATTTAACTCCTTATAAAAATGCTTATGAACTTGAAAAAGAATTGCTATTTTCACAATTACCAGAAATAGTTGAAAAAGCAGAAGAAACAAAATGTGCTTTATTACTTGAACCATTAAATAGGTATGAGACACATTTTTTAAACAGATTGGAACAGGCGGTTGAATATTGTGAAAAGATAAATAGTCCATATTTAAAAATAATGGCAGATTTTTTCCATATGAGTATAGAAGAAGCAGATATTGCTGAATCAATAGAAAGAGCAGGAAAATGGATTGCTCATGTTCATCTTGCTGATAGTAATAGAATTTTACCTGGTATGGGACATACAGATTTTGAAAGTGGATTTAAGGCACTTAAGAAGATTAATTTTGAAAATTATATGGTTCTTGAATGTGGAGTTCCTGAACCAAGAAAAGAAAATTTAAGAAAAAGTTTTAATTTTATGAAAAATATTTTGAATAAAATTTAAAAGGAGGAAATAAAAAATGGAAATAAAAATTAGTTTTATTGGTTGTGGAGGAATTGCAAATGCTCATATGAATGCTTTATCAAAAATAGAAGGAGTGAAATTTGTAGGAATGTGTGATGTGGATGAAAATAAAGCAAAAGCAGCAAGTGAAAAATTTGGAGGCAAAGTTTATACTGACTATAAGAAAATGCTTGAACAACTTGAATTAGATGCCTGTTATATATGTGTCCCTCCTTTTGCTCATGAAGAACAGGAGGAGATGTGTATAGAAAAAAATATTCCATTTCTTGTTGAAAAGCCAATTCATTTAAATAAAAATAAGGTTAAAAAAATTGTTGAGAAAATAAAAGAGAAAAATTTAATAACTGCTGTTGGTTATCAAGATAGATATCAGGATATAATTGCCTATATTAAGCCATTTTTTTCTGAAGGTAATCTTGGATTTTTTGCTGGCTGGTGGGTTGGAGGAATGCCTGGTGTTTACTGGTGGAGAAGAAAAGAAATGTCAGGAGGACAGGCAGTTGAACAAACAACACATATTTTTGATATGGCAAGATATCTTGTTGGAGAACCTGTTGAAGTTTTTGCAGTAAAGAGGGTAGGACTTATGAAAGATGTTGAAAATTATAATGTTGAGGATGCTTCTGCGGTTAGTGTTTATTTTGAAGATGGGACTTTTGGAGTTATATTTTCAGGTTGTTTTTTGAAAGTCCCAGGTAAATGTGGACTTGATTTTTATTTTAAAGACAAAACTATTGAATACACAGAAAGACACAAAATAAAGATAAACTATGGAAATAAAATTGAGGAGATTTATGAAAAAGGAGACCTTTTACTTAAAGAAGATAGTGCATTTATAGAGGCGGTCAGGACGAAAAATCAGTCCTTAATAAAATCATCTTATGAAGATGGTTATAAATCTCTTATGTTTACTTTATATGCAAATGAGGCAATGGAAAAAAACAAAGTTGTAAAAGTAAAATATTAAAAATTTAAGGAGGTAAAAAATGATAAAGATAGGAATTATAGGAGCAGGGGGTATTTCTCAGGTAGCACATATCCCAAATTTTCAGAAAATAGATGGTGTTAAAGTTGAAGCAATATGTGATATAAATGAAGAAAAATTGAATTATGTAGCAGATAAGTTTAATATTCCAAAAAAATTTACTGACTGGGAAAAAATGGTTGAAGAAGATATGGATGCTGTTGTTATATGTTCTCCTAATGTATTTCATGCTGTTCAGTCAATAAAAGCAATGGAAAACGGGAAACATGTTTTATGTGAAAAACCAATATGTTTAACTGTAAAAGAGGCAGAAGACATATTTAAAACTGTTGAAAAAACAAAAAAAGTTTTTATGGGTGCTTTTCCGAGAAGATTTCTTGGAGAAACAATGGTGTTAAAAAAACTTGTAAATGATGGATTTTTTGGAGAGATTTATTATTTAAAAGCAAGTTATTTAAGGAGAAGAGGAATACCTGGCCTTGGAACATGGTTTACAAGTAAAAAACTTGCTGGTGGAGGTCCTATGATGGATGTTGGAGTTCATATGATAGATATGGTTTTATATATTGCAGGGTTAACAGACCCAAAAATAGTTTTTGGAGCGACATTTGAAAAGTTTAAGGATAAAGCAGTTGACGGTGGATGGCCTCCTGCTGAAACAAGGAAAGGAGATAAACCTACAGGAAAAATGGAAGTAGAGGATTTGGCAAATGGTTTTGTTAAATTTTCAAATGGAGCGGTTCTTTTTGTAGAGGCAAGTTGGGCTGGAAATTCTGAGGTTGGACTTAAAGGTAGTTTATTTGGAACAAAAGCAGGTGCACAATTACCAGACCCTCTTGATAATAAAAATCCAGTCAGAATTTATACTGAAACGAATGGAGTAGTAAGTGATATTATCCCTGAGATTCCAAAAATAGATACATATTTTGAAGAGGTTAAACATTTTATTGAGTGTATTAGAGAAGGAAAACAGCCAATTACAAAAAAGGAAGAAATAATAGGTGTAGTTAAAATAATTGAGGGTATATATAAATCCGCAGAGAAAAACGGACCTATTATATTTTAAAAAATGTTTTTTGGAATAAGTGGTTTATATTTCACAGATAAAGATTTAGATATTGAAAAACAGCAATTAATTGATGAAGGAAGAGATATTGGAGAGATAGAAAAAGAATTTGAAGAGATGAAAAATTTTTTGAAAAACAAAAATCCATTAGAATATCAGGAAAAAATATTTTTTCTTTTTGATAAATGTCAGAAATTACCACAGAAAAAGGATTATAAATACTTTGAACCAATAAAATTTGAAGATATAAAAAGCGAATGGAACAATAATTTTTTTAAAATTGAAAATAAACTTACTGAAAAGGAAATAAAAGATAAAATTTATGGTGGCTGGCTTGGTAGATGTGCTGGATGTCTTCTTGGAAAACCAGTTGAGGGATGGAGTAAAAAGAAAATTGAAAATTTTTTAAAAGATACAGGACAGTTTCCTTTAAGATTCTATATGAGAAGTGATTTTAATGAAGAAATACTTGAAAAATATAATATTAACAGAAATGCTCCTTTTATCAATAATATAAAAAATATGGTTGAGGATGATGATATAAACTATACTGTTCTTGCTCTTACTTTGATAGAAAAATATGGCTTTAATTTTTCAGCAATTGATTTTGCTTATAACTTTTTACAAAAACTTCCTGTTTTAAGAACATGTACTGCAGAAAGAATTACATATAAAAATCTTGTAAATCTTATTTCTCCTGATTATTCTGCTTTATTCAGAAATCCTTACAGAGAATGGATAGGTGCACAGATAAGAACTGATTTTTATGGATATATAACACCTGGAAATCCTGAAAAAGGGGTTGAACTTGCATATAAAGATGCTTCTGTAACTCATATAAAAAATGGTGTTTATGGAGCAATGTTTATAACTGCAATGATATCAATTGCTTTTTATGAAAAAGATATTAAAAAAATTGTAAAAAATGCATTGAGTTTTATACCTCAAAAATCAAGATTAGCAGAGGGTATAGAAGAAATATTAAATTATAAAGAAAAAAATCTTTCATATGAAGAAGTTGTAAATATTATCCATAATAAATGGAATGAGAAAAATCCACATCACTGGTGTCATGTAATAAGTAATGCTCAGATTGTTGTAATTGGTCTTCTATGGGGTAATAAAGATTTTGGAGATTCAGTATGTAAGGCAGTAAATGCTGGATTTGACACCGATTGTAATGGAGCAACTGTTGGTTCAATTCTCGGAGTATTGTTTGGAAAGAAAAATTTACCCTCTGAATGGATTAAGGTTTTGAATAATAAAGTAGAAACAGGAGTTTCAGGTTATAGTAAAGCAAAAATTTCAGAACTGGCAAAAAAAACATATGATATTTATAAGAAAGGAGAAAAAGATGGAAAAAGTTAGAATTGGGATAATTGGTTGTGGAGGGATAAGTAAATGTCATATTGATGGGGTGAAAATACTTGCTGAAAATGGTTGTAAAGAAATAGAAATAACCGCACTTTGTGATGAAAGAATAGAAAATGCAGAAGAAAAAAAAGAAATGATTTTAGAGTTTCAAAAAAATGAACCAGTTATTTTTACTGATTACGAGGAGATAATTTCAAAAAAAATATGTGATGGATTTGTTTTATGTCTTCCTCATTTTCTTCATCATACAATAGGACTTGAACTTCTCAAAAACAATTATCATATTATGATAGAAAAACCACTTGCTTTGACTTTAAAAGCAGGAAAGAAACTTGTGAATGAAGCAAAAAAAAGGAATCTGGTTTTATCAGTTGCTGAAAATGTAAGAAGATATTTATCTCCAAGAAGTATAAAATGGGTTATTGAGAATAAAAAATATTTGGGTGATATAAGGTTTGCTCTTGTAAATTTAGTTATGAATGGACCTTTTGATTATACCAAATATGCTTTAAAATGGAGAGGAATAAAAGTTTTAAGTGGTGGTGGAATGATTATGGATAGCGGTCATCATTTTGCTGATATGCTTTTATATCTTTTTGGAGAAGTTGAAGATGTATATTGTGAAATAAAGAGATTTGATTCAAGAATAATAGAAGAGGTTCCATTTTTAAAAAAGGGTAGGGCAGATGTAGAAGATACATGGAGTGCTATCATAAAATTTAAAAGCGGGATTTTTATAAACTGGGTTTATTCAAGGTCTGCACCTGGATTTAATTTAAATTTTGGAATGTATTCAGGTGAAAATGGAGCCATAAAAGATAAAGGATTTGTTTTTCATCCTTTCCAGAATGGTGGAGATATAATTTTGAATAACGAAAAAGTAATAAAAAGTGAAGAAATAGAAAAAGAATTTTTAAATAGTTTAACAGAAGAAGAAAAAGAAGAACTTTTCCCTTATAACTGCTATGATGGATTTGGTCTTGAATGGATTGATTTTGCAAGAGGGATAAAAGGAGAAAGAAAGGTTGAAATTGACGGAGAAGATGGTTTGAAAATTATGGCTTTATGTGAAAGTTGTTATGAATCCGATTATTTAAAATCATCTGTAAAATATGGGGATGTTTATTCTGGAAAAATTAAAAATTACCAGAAAGAAATTAATGATTTCTGGAAAATAAAATAAATGAAAAACATAAATAACAGACAGAACTTAATTTTCCAGATTAAAAAAGGGGGAAGGTATGGATTTATTGAAAATTTTAAAAGAAAGAAGAAGTATAAGGAAGTATCAAAAAAAGGAAGTTCCAAAAGATATTATTGAAGATATAATTGATTGTGCCAGATTTGCTCCAAGCGCTATCAACATCCAGCCATGGGAGTTTGTAATTGTTACGGACAAAAACATGAGAGAAAAGATAGCAGAAATTACTGATTACGGGAAATTTATAAAGGAATCTCCTGTTTGTATTGCAGTTTTCTGTAAAGATACAAAATATTATCTTGAAGATGGTTCTGCTGCTACTACATATATTTTACTTGCTGCAAAAGCATATGGACTTGGAAGTTGCTGGGTTGCTGGAGATAAAAAATTTTATGCAGAAAAGATTAGAGAATTACTTGGAGTTCCTGAAGGATACAAACTTATAAGTTTAATTTCAATAGGATATCCTGATGAAGAACCTAAACCAAAAAAGAGAGAATTGAAAGAATTAATACATTGGGAAAAATGGTAAAAATCAGAATTTCTGTATTAATTTTGGAAGTTCTTTTTCAAGATAATATTTACTTTCCTCATACACATCACTGTATGGATAAAAAATAACTATCTGTAAGAATGCCTGTTTTGCCTTTTCATAATCACCTGACAGGAGACATATCTTACCAAAGTTTAAAAGAGCATTATCAGCAAGTTTGCTTAAAGGATAATTCAAAATAAAATTTCTATAAGCAATTAAAGCAGAAGTATAATCACCCTGTCTGTAAAAGGAATCAGCAATTTCATACTGAATTTTTTCATCCATACATAAATCAGGATATTTTTCTATTCCTTTTTTATAAATCTGAGTTCCAAAATATCTATCCTCATAAATTGTATTTTTTATCTTCTCCTTAATTTTTTCTATTTCAGCAGTTTCTTCTATATTGTATAAAACTTTTTCTGTTGAACCAAGAAGTTGAAGAAGCATATTTTCTCCAAGTTTTACATTTTCTCTGTATTTTGCTTCTCTATATAGTTTTGTTCCAAGTCCAATAATTGCTCCGAATAGAAAGCCACCAAAATGTGCAGAATAAGCAACCTGAGATTGAACTTTATATAGCGAAACAAATAAAGTGTTTAATCCCTGTATAAAAAACCAGAAAAAAAGCCACACATATGAATAAATTTCAAATTCGCCCCATCTTACAAATATTATAAAAGCCCATATAAAATATTTAAAAGTTATTCTGCTTTTAGGAAATAAAATAGCATAAGCACCAAGAATTCCTGAAATTGCACCTGATGCACCTATAACAGGGATATTGATAAATTTTTCAGGTATTAGCCATGAGTATAAAATCCCTGCAAAAATACCCGAAAGAAGATAAAAAAATAAAAAATTTATCCTTCCCCATCTATCTTCAACATTATCTCCAAGGAGCCATAAATACCACATATTAAAGCCAAGATGAAAAAGCCCTCCATGAAGAAACATAGAAGTAAGTAAAGTTTTGAAAGAAAAATTGGCAGGAATAAAACCATATTTTGAAACTATTTCTCTGTATTCAGGTGAAAAACCAAAGGCAAAATATATAAGGCAGTTTATAAAAATTATAAAAGTTACTACTATCGGAAACCTTTTAACACCATATTCATCCCTGACAGGAAAAAAGAAAAACATTATAGTTTAAATAGGCCCTTAAAACCAAGAAATGCTAAACTCATCAAGGCAGCAAGAATAAAAGCAATGGGTACTCCTCTAAAACTTTCCGGAATAGGTGCAAGTTCAATTTCTTCTCTTATAGTAGCAAAAACAATTATTACAAAGCAATATCCAGCAGAAATCCCGAGAGAAAAAACAAAGTTCTGTATAAAGGAAAATTTATAATCAATTCCAAGAAAAGCACTTGCTAAAATTGCACAATTTGTTGTAATTAAAGGGAGATAAATGCCAAATGCACGATATAAGGCAGGTAATTTTTTTCTTATTATCATTTCCTCAAACTGAACAAATGAAGCAATTGTTAGTATAAAAGTAGTCGTCCTTAAATATTCAAGATGAAAAGGTAAAAGTAAAAAATTATAAACAGCCCAACTTATACTGCATGCCATAACAGTTACAAAAATAACAGCAATACCCATTCCAATTGATGATTTTATATTTGTTGAAATACCAATAAAAGAGCAGAGTCCGAGAAATCTTATAAGTAAAATATTATTTATTAAAAAAGCAGAAAGAAAAATAAAAAATAAATTTGTCTCATTTAACATATTTTCTTTCCTTTTTCAATTTTCTGTTTTAAAGCAATTAAAATTCCTATTACCAAAAAAGCTCCTGGTGGCATAATCATAATTAAAAATGGACTGAAATCAGGTCCAAATAATGCCTTTCCCATAAATGTTCCATTTCCAAGCACTTCTCTTATAGTTGCAATTACAAAAATTATTAAAGTAAAACCGAGTCCCATACCGAGACCATCAAGAATAGAATTTATAACATTATTTTTTGAAGCAAAACCCTCTGCACGGCCAAGAATTATACAGTTAACAACTATTAAAGGCAAGTATACTCCAAGATTTCTGTGTATCTGTGGAGAATATGCAGCAAGTGTGTAATCAGTAATTGTAACAAATGTGGCGATAACAACTATATATACAGGAATCCTTACATGTGAAGGAACTATATTTTTTATTAAGGAAATTACAAAATTTGAGCCGGTTAAAACAAAAATGACAGCAATTCCCATACCAAGAGCATCTTTTATAGAACTACTTACAGCAAGAACAGGACATAATCCAAGCATTATAAAAAGTATTGGATTTTCTCTCCAAATTCCATTTAAAAAAACTTTAAAATCAATTATTTTTTTCATTTTAAATTTTCTACAAAATTTTTAATTTTTCTCTTAACCTCAGGATTATCAATAATATCTTTTTCTGATAGAACATTACAAATAACAATTCTTCCTATATCTTCCATTTTATGATATTCAACCATTCTTGAATAACTTTCAACCACAAGGTCAGCACCTTCAAATTCATCTCCTGCTGCTGTAATAATAAGACCGCATTTTTTATTTTCAACAAGTGATATATAAGTTCCGTCTTCATTATATTTACCAAAACAGAATGTTCGGTCAATAAATGATTTAATAAGCCACGAAAAGGACCAGCAGAAAACAGGAGTTGTAATTAAAATACAATCAGAACTTAAAATCTTTTCATATAATTCCTGCATATCATCCTTTATAGAACAATTTGGTTTATCCTTAATTTTCTGACATTCATAACATTCAATACATCCACTTATTTTTTTATCAATTAAATAAATCTCTTCTGTTTCATGTCCATTTTTATTCAACTCTTCAAGAACAATACCCAAGACCTTTGCAGTATTTCCATCTTTCCTTGGACTACCAAGAAAAGATAATATTTTCATTTTGACTCCTTTGCAATATTTTCAAGTAATTTTCTGACTCCATCTGTTACTGCTCTTGAAGAAATAGTTGCTCCTGTAATTGAATCTATTTTTCCATCTGTTTTGTCTTTCTTCAAATAAATTTCGTCTTTTGTTTTTCCTGTAAATTGATTTAAAAAACTATCCTGTGTTATTTTTGAACCAAGTCCTGGTGTTTCATTATGTTCTTTTATTTTTATCTTTTTAATTTTATTTTCATTATCAATTCCAACTTTTACTGTGATGTATCCACCATAACCCATCGTTTTTACTTCAAATATTTTCCCAATTTCTTCTTCATTTTTATTTAAGACAGAAAAATATTTAATTCCTTTAATTTCCTTTTCTTCAAATTTTACACCTTCAGGAAAAATCTCTTTATTCAATTTTTCTTCTTCCTGTTTTTTTATTTCTTCAATTTTTGGTTTTGTTGTATTGTAAACTTGAGCAAGAAGAAATCCTGAAATTCCGCAGATAAATGTAATAACTAAAATGCCGATTATAATATCCTTTTTTTTCATTTTTTACTCCCGAATTTTTTTGGTACAGTATATCTATTTATCATAGGAACAAGTGAATTCATAAATAAAATTGAATAACACACACCTTCTGGATAACCTCCTGCTTTTCTTATCAAAAATGTTATAATTCCGCAACCAATTCCAAATATTATTTTACCCTTTTTTGTTATTGGAGAGGTAACATAATCAGTTGCCATGAAAAAAGCACCGAGAATAAGACCACCACCCATTATTTGACATAAAATATTCTGTTTGAAGAAAAGAGATAGAATAGCAACCGTAAGGATATAGGAAAAAGGAATATGCCAGGAAATTACCCTTTTATAAATAAGGAAAAATCCACCAATAAGTAATAATAATGTACTTGTTTCTCCTATACAACCAGGTCTTGTTCCAATAAACATTTGCCATAAAGAAGGAAGTTGTTGATTAAGTTTTTCTTTAATTATAAATAAAGGGGTTGCAGAAGTTATAGCATCTATCCTGTAATCAAATGGCTGAATAAACTTTGTCATTTCAACAGGATATGAAGCAAGTAAAATGGCTCTACTTGCAAGTGCAGGATTGAAAATGTTAAAACCGATTCCACCAAATAATTCTTTAACCAAAAAAATTGCAAGGAAACCACCAATTCCAGCAATCCATAAAGGAATTCTCGGTGGTAAAACAAAAGCAAGAAGAATACCTGTTACAATAGCACTTCCATCAAAAACTTCTATTTTCTTTCTGGTTAGAATTTTGAATAAAAGTTCACTCACTATGCATGAAATTATGGATATAATGATAACTTCAAGCACATAAATCCCAAAAAAATATATACTTCCAATAAGAGCAGGGATTAAAGAAATTACCACATAAAACATTATCTTTCCTGTTGTTTCACTGCTATGAATATGAGGAGAACAATTTATTTTACAAACTTTTTCCATATTTACTTTTTCCTCAATTTGAATTTAGCACATTTAATAAAATCAACAAGCGGTCTTTTTGCAGGACATATATACGCACAGCATCCGCATTCAATACAGTCAAAAACATTTAAATTTTCACATTTTTCAACTTTCTCAAATTCCATATACCTTCCAATTTCGCTCGGCATTAAAAACATAGGACATACTTCTATACATTTTCCGCATCTTATACATGGTTGTATATCTTCAGGCAGTTTTTCTTCAGGTAACAATAAAATTCCAGTTGTACCCTTTATAACAGGAACATCAGGATTTGGTATTTGTATTCCCATCATAGGTCCACCTACAACAATTTTGCTTCCATTTTTAATATCACCTTTACAATAATCAATAATTTCTGAAATAGGCGTTCCTATTTTGACTTTTAAATTTTTTGGATTATCAACAAGTCCTGTACATGTTAAAACTCTTTCAGTTAGAGGAATTCCATCACATACAGCCCTTTTAATTGCAAGAGTTGTTTGAACATTAAAAACAATACACCCAACATCAATCGGCAATCCACCCGAAGGGACTTCTTTATTTAAAATTGATTTAATCAGATGTTTTTCACTTCCCTGTGGATATTTTTCAGGCAGAATTTTTATTTCAATTTCAATATATATTTTTAATTTCTTAATAGCATCATTCAAGACAGGTAAAAGGTCAATTTTATTTCTTTCAATACCTATAAATACTTTTTTTACATTTGTTACCTTAGATATTATTTGAATACCCTCAACGACCTCTTCTGTATACTCCTTTAAAACTCTGTAATCACAGGTTAAAAATGGTTCACATTCACAGCCATTTATTAATATATAATCTGCTTTTTTCCCTTCAGGAATTGTTAGTTTTACATGAGTTGGAAAAGCAGCACCACCAAGACCTACAATTCCTGCTTCTCTTACTATATTTATAATTTCATTACTTTCCAATTTCAGCCAGTCCCTTACCTGTCTTTCAATAGATTTTCTTTCTCCATCACTTTCAATAACTATACTCAATGATTTTCTGTTTGTTGGTAAATCCCATGGTAATATATCAACAACCTTCCCAGAAATAGAGGAATGAATATATGAACTGATAAAACCTGTAATTTCACCTATTATCTGTCCTTCAAGGACATAATCTCCTTTTTTTACAACTGGTTTTGCAGGACTTCCTGTATGCTGTGAGAGTGGTATTATAACCCTTTCAGGATATTTAAATTCTTCAATTTCCTCATTTTTGCTTAAACTTTTAAAATCTATTAACTTAATACCTCCTCTGAACATTTTACGCTCCGAATTTAGCAAGTTTCAAAGAACATGCAAGTAAGAGATACATAACATTTTTTGAATAAATATTTCCAAGAATTCCTTTTGCACAATCTCTTTCAGTAAATCTTTTAACGTCATCCGGTAGAGTATTTGGAGAAATAAGTACAAATGGAACTGGATGCCAGGAATGACTTTTCAACAGAGATGGAGTTGAGTGGTCTCCTGTAATTCCAATTGCTTCAAAATTCATATTTTTAATGGGTTCAATTTTTTTATCAATTTCTTCAAGTATCTTAACCTTTCCTTCAAAATTACCATCTTCTCCGAAACTGTCTGTTTTTTTAATATGAAGGAAAAAGAAATCATAATCATTATAAACTTTTTTCAGTGTTTCTATTTCAGAATCAATGGTTTCCCCACAATCAATAACATCCATTCCAACAAGTTTTGAAATTCCCCTGTACATCGGATATGTAGCTATACAGACAGCGTTAAGTTTATATCTTTCTTTGAATGTTTGTATATCAGGATAAGTTGAAAATCCTCTTAAAAGTAAACATTTTGCTTTTGAGTTTAAACTTCCAAGGATTGAAATTACTTTTTCTTCAAATTCATTCAAAATTTCTGCTATAAACTTTCCTTTTTCACCCAGCGGTTCAAATTTTTTAAGTGGTAGTCCTTCTTTCCCGGGGTCATTTTCAGTTACATCACAGGATAAATTTTCTCCTGAAAGTATTAAAGCACATCTGTGTTCTTTAACTGTCTGAATTTTGAATTTTACTCCTTTTATTTCTTTTATATTTTCAGAAATCAATTTTACAATTTTTTCATTTTCTTCAGTAGGTATTCTTCCTGCTCTTCTATCTATAACTATTCTATTTTTGTCAATTGTTGCAAAGTTTCCTCTTATGGCAATTTCTCCTTTTTTTACTTCAAGTCCAATTCCGAGACATTCAAGAATCCCTCTTCCAATTTGAACTTCTATAGGGTCATATCCAAAAAGTGCAATGTGTCCCGGCCCGCTTCCGGGAGTTATACCAGGTAAAACAGGTATAATAAGTCCACAGGAACCAGTTTCTGCAAAATAATCAAGATTTGGAATATTTGCTGTTTCAAGTTCTGTCTTACCAGTTTCAGGATGGGGAAGTCCACCAACTCCATCAAGAACAAGCAATAATATTTTTTTATCATTTTTCTGTATTATTTCGGATAAAATTTTTTCATAATCCATTTTTACTCCTTTTTTAAGTAAAAATTCTTGCAATAAAACTCTTTTTTATCTCAATTGCTTTATATGGACAAACTTCAAAACAGCATAGACATAATATACATTTTTTTCTATTAAATTTCAAGTCGTTAGAAATTGCTTTTACAGGGCAAATATTATAGCAGGTAAAACATTTTTTACATTTTTTCTTATCTATTACAGGGGCTATTTTAAAAAATTTTGCAATTGGTAAAATAAATTTTGATAGAAGTTTATTTCTGATAAAAAAATATTTTTTTGTGGAGGGAAGTTGAAAATTTTTTATTTCCTTAAAATCACCGATTATTTCAGGTTTTTCAATTCCATATTTATCCATATAAATTTCTATAAAATCAACCTTTTCTGGTTTTATTCCAATCAGTTTACAGCATGCATAATCAACATATATCGGCTTTTCTCCAATTATTAAATATCCAATATTTCTTAAATTACCGGCAGATGGTCCGTCTCCTTCCATTCCTGTTATTCCATCAACTACTGTTAAAAAAATTTTTTCCTCTATTTTTTTATAAAACTCTATAAGAAAAAAAGAAAATTCATATGGAGTTATAAATTTACTGTGAAGATAACTTTTTATTATTCCGGGTATCAAACCATATAAATTTTTAACACCGACAGTGATGGTTGTTAAGTTATGTGTTTTGAATTTTGGAGCATTTAATATAGAGAAATCGTTTAACAGGGAAGTCACAGGAATTTTATAAACTTTGTTATTAACGCAAATATCCAAAGGGAAAGAATTTTCAAACTTTTTTAGTTCAATTTTATATTTATCCCCTATTTCTTTATAACCACATTTTTCCCAGTATTCTTCAATTGGTTTTGATATACCTGCTGGACTGTCTCCTATAATAATTTTTTTATTTTTAAAAATCTCAATCAAAGCGGATATAATTGCTGGATGTGTTGTAACTCCTTCTTCTGGTTGTCTTGCAGAGAGCATATTTGGTTTTATAAGAATTTTTTCAGGAATTTTATTAATTTTAAGTAATTCAATTCCCTTTTTTAACTTTTCATAAATTAAGTCAACTGAGTAATCCTTACATTCTAAAATAATTACTTCTTTTCCCATAACGAAAAAAATTATATCATACATTTTAATTTTTATATTTTTGAAAATCTTTGAATGTAATGTAAAATAATAGAAAAGTATTAAATTTATAAAAAGGAAAAAAATGGTTTCTAAATATACAGTTTACAGAAAAAACATTCTTAAATTGATTTATCAAAATGAAAATATTTCAAGAAAGAATTTGCATGATTTACTAAATTTAAGATTTGCAACAATTACACATATTACAAGAGATTTAATAAAAGAAGGGATAATTGAAGAATCTGGTAAGAGAAAAAGAAAAAGTAAAGGGAGACCTCACGAATTGCTTAAAATAATACCTAACAGTAAGTATTTTATTGGATGTGAGTTAACCCCAGAAAAAATAATTTCAGTTATTTTAAATTTTAAAGGAGAATTTATTGGTCAAAAAACAGTAAACTTGGATGAAACAGATAAAAAAGAAGAAATTTTAATAAAAATTGTAAATTTATTGAAAAATCTTATTGAAGAAAGCAAAATAGAAAAAAATAAAATATGTGGGATAGGTTTTGTAGACCCTGGAATAGTTGATATGCAAAAGGGAGTTTCTGTTTTTTCTTCAATTTTACCGGGATGGGAAAATGTACATATAAGAGATTATTTAAAACAGAAATTATCAATTAATACACTTATAATTGGTAGTTCCCAATCAAAAGTTTTGAGTGAAAAATTTCTGGGTAAGGGTAGAAAAAGTAAAAATATAATTTTTATTGAATATGGAAAAGGGATTGCCTGTGGAATTATAAATGATAATAAAATAATTCATGGACAAGGAGGAGTTGCTGGTGAATTTGGACATGTTAAAATACCTTATAAAGATGAAATCTGTAATTGTGGTAAAAGAGGATGTCTTGAATCAATAATAAGTGTTCCAGCAATTTTGAAAAAAATAAAAGATGTTAAAGGGACAGAACTTAAAATGAATGAAATTATTGAAAGGTATGAAAAGGGAGATAGTGAGATAAAAAAATTTATGGATGATGTTTTTAATATTCTGGTTTTTTCTGTCTCTAATTTAATAAATATTTTAAATCCTGAAATTGTGATATTTGATAAAAATTTTCTTGTTTTTGAGAAGGAATTTAAAAATATTTTTGAAAAAATAAAAGAAAATATGGTTTATGAGTATCCTGTGAGTTTTGAAATTTCAGATTTTGGCGAAGAAATAGGGGCAATTGGAGGCGCATGTCTTGTTATAAGTAATTTTTTAGGACTTGACATTTAATTTTTTTTAAAATATTATTTACAAAAAGGTAAAAAAAGGAGATAAATATGAAAAAGAAAAAAATTTCGGATTTTAGATATGATACAGGTCCTGCAAGAATCCCATGGAGTGCTGTTGGAGAGAAAATAAAATTACAGGATATTATGGAGATTTTAAAATTTCTTATCCCTCCAAAAAATAAAAAATATAAAATTCAATTGAAAAAAGTTGAAAAAGAATTAAAAAAATTGATTGAAAATTCAGAACTTTCCAGTAAATTGACACTTGGAGATAAAGTTAGAACTTTAGAAGAAGAAGTCAAGAAGTTTTTGAAATGTAAATATGCGGTATTTTTGACAAATGCTACTGCTGGTTTTGAAATTGCTTATAAATTTGCTGGTTTAAAACCGGGAGATGAGGTTATAGCGCCCGCAATTACTTTTATTGCTACCATTTCCTATCCACTTTCTATTGGAGCAAAAGTTGTTCTGGTTGATGTTGACCCAAAAACATTAAATATGGATCCTGAAGATTTAGCAAGAAAAATCACAAAAAACACGAAAGTTATAGTCCCTGTTCATATAGGTGGTTATCCATGTGATATGGATGCAATAATGGATATTGCAAGAAAATTTAATGCGGTAGTTCTTGAAGATGCTGCTCATGCTTTTGGAGCAAAATATAATGATAAGATGGTTGGTACAATTGGACATTTTGGTGCTTTTAGTTTTCATGAGGTTAAAAACATAACATCTCTTGGAGAAGGTGGAATTCTTGTTACAAATGAAAAAATAGGAGAGGATTTTCCAAAAGCAAGGTTTGTTGGTTTTAATATTTCCAATCCAATTCCTTTCTGGCTTTATGATGTTGTTGCTTTAAAATGGAGAGGTGATTATTTTGCTCCTGGGAATCATTCTGCTACAGAAATTCAGGCAGTTGCTTTACTTTCCCAAATGAAAAGAATAAATAAAATTATTGGAAAAAGAAGAAAAGCGGCTGAATATTTAAATGAAAGGTTTAAAAATGTTAAAGGAATTGTAATCCCTCCTCTTGATGATAAAAAAATAAAATCAACACATCATTTATATCTTTTCCAGGTTGACCCGGGTGTATTAAATGGAGACATTCAAAAAGTTAAAGAAAAAATGGGAGAAAAAGGAATAACTCAAATCCCTCATTTTGCTCCATTATACAGATTTTCAATTATGAAACAACTTGGATATGATACAGAAAAAATAAAAGAGACATGCCCAAATGCAGAAGAAGTTTTTTTGCATCGGTTTACACATCTTCCACTGTACGATTTTAAAAAAGTTGATTTAAAATATATGTCTGATACAATAATTAAAATTATTAAAGAGATGCAAAAATGATAATAGGAATACCAAAAGAAATTAAAGAAGAAGAATACAGAGTTGGGATTTTACCTGAAACAGTTAGCAAACTAGTTAAAAAAAGGTCATAAGGTTTTAATAGAAAAAAATTCAGGGATTGGTGTAGGAATAAAGGATGAAGATTATCAGGAAAAAGGTGCAGAAATAGTAAATGACCATGCTTATATTTTTAAAAATTCAGATTTAATTATTAAAGTAAAAGAAATCCTTCCTTCTGAATATAATTTATTATGTGAAGGTCAGATGATTTTTACATTTTTTCATTTTTCATCTAATATTGAAATGACAGAAAAACTAATAGAAAAAAAATTATCCTGTATTGCTTATGAACTTGTGGAGGAAGAAGGAATACTTACTATTTTAAAACCAATGAGTGAAATAGCGGGTAAATTAAGTGTTCAGGAAGGAATGAAATATCTTGAAAAAGAATATGGAGGTAAAGGAGTTCTTTTGTCTGGTGCAGAGGGTGTTAAACCTGGTAAAGTGGTAATTCTTGGAGGAGGAACTGTTGGATATAATGCTGCTAAAATTGCTTATTCAATTGGTGCAAAGGTTGTAATTTTTGAGATAGATAAAGAAAAAATAAAAAGATTAAAAAGAGAATTTCCTAAAGGGAAAATTCTGTATTCTGAAAAAGAAAAAATAAAAAAAGAAATTAAAGATGCTGATGTTGTAATTGGTGCTGTTTTAATTCCGGGTAGAAAAGCACCTGTATTGATAAAAGAAGAAGATTTGAAGATTATGGAAGAAGGTACTGTTATAGTAGATGTTTCAATAGATGAGGGAGGCGTTTTTGAAACAAGTCATCCAACTACGCATAAAAATCCAATTTATAAATATGAAGGCATTGTTCATTATTGTGTTCCTAATATCCCTGGAATAGTTCCAAAATCTTCAACATATGCTCTGTGTAATGTAACAGAAAAATATATATTACAACTTGCTGATAAAGGTTTGAAAGCAATAGAAATATCACAACCTTTGAAATCTGGGTTAGCTATAAAATACGGAGAAATTGTAAATCAAAAATTAAGTTGGGCTATGCAGGACTTGGCGATTCCGTCTACAAAGTAATATTCCCTTTTTAGAAAATGTAAACTTTGGATACAACTGACATTATAATTTTTCTTATTTGTCGCAATTACTTAAAACATATCTTCTTTCAAGTCCTTTTTTATATTGGATAACTAATTTTTTCCTGTTTCAGGATTTAGTTTTATTTGAATACTTTTTGGGCCGTGCAGGACTTGAACCTGCGGCCTACGGATTAAGAGTCCGCCGCTCTACCAATTGAGCTAACGGCCCAAAATTTTAAATTGCGCCTGGCGCGACTTGAACGCGCAACCCTCTGCTTAGAAGGCAGATGCTCTATCCTATTGAGCTACAGGCGCTTTTACATTTATTATATTTTAATATTTATAATGCCAGAAGTCAATAAATGTAGGAATCTAAATAATTTTTAAACTTTTGGTATGTAAATTACAAGTGACTAAATTAAAGATGGATTATTATTTTTTTTTATGATATACTTATTTTGATGAAAATTTTTTATGTTTTTTCTGTTTTATTTTTATGTGCAATGATAGGTAGTTGTATTGGAGAAATAATTCTTATGTTTATTCCTCAGGGAACAATTTATTACAATTTTCTTTCAAATCACCTTTCTCCTGTATGGGAAATTAAACAATTAGACCTCATTATTTTCAATCTTTCTTTTTCTATAAGATTTAATATTAATTCTTTTACCCTTTTAGGTTTAATTATAGGTTCAATTTTCTCATTAAAAAAGGTATAATTTCTTTACTATGTCCAAAAAATTCTTTATAAAAACTTATGGCTGTCAGATGAATTTTTATGATTCCGAAAGATTAAGAGCACTATTAAAAAGAGAGAATTTTATTGAAGTTTCTATTCCTGAAGAAGCAGATTATATAATTGTAAATACTTGTTCTGTTAGAAAACATGCTGAAGATAGAGCCATTTCTTTTTTATCTTCTTTAAAAAATTTTAAAAATAATAAAAAATTTTGTCTTGTTGGTTGTACTCCTTCATTATACAGGGAAGAAATTTTTAAAAGATATGATTTTGTAGATATAATATGTGGACCAAATTCGTATAAGAAGTTTGTAGAAGTTTTAAAAAATAATTTCTATGATAAAAAAATAGGAATATTTCAAGAGGATATGGATTTATTTAATGAGATTTTATTACCGGAAATAAGAGGTAGTTCTGTTTCTTCTTTTATTTCAATTACAAAAGGGTGTGAAAATTTTTGTAGTTATTGTGTTGTTCCTTATACAAGAGGGAAACTTATCAGTAAGCCGGTTGGTATCATATTAGAAGAAATAAAAAAACTTGTTGAAAAGGGTATAAAAGAAGTAATTTTACTCGGACAGAATGTTAATGAATATGGTAAAGATAATGGAGAAAATTTTGTAGAATTACTTACCAAAGTCCACAATATTGATGGGTTATTAAAAATTGGTTTTTTAACTTCTCATCCAAAAGACATTTCTACGGATTTAATAAATCTTTTTTCAGAATTACCAAAATTATATAAACATTTACATCTTCCACTTCAATCAGGTTCAAATAAAATACTCAAATTAATGAATAGAAAATACTCTCTTGAAAAATATATTGAAATTGTTCAGAGAGCAAGAAATGCTTGCCCGGATATTTCAATAACTTCTGATATAATTTTAGGATTTCCTTATGAAGATGAAAAAGATTTTGAGCAGACATATAGAGTTATTGAGGAGATTGAATTTGATGATTTATATGTTTTTAAATATTCACCAAGGCCTTTAACAGAAGCAAATAAATTCCCCGATAATGTCCCAAAAGAAGAAAAAGAAAAAAGGCATAGATTAATATTGAATTTACAGGATAAAATTTCTCTTTTAAAAAATAAAAAGAAAGAAGGTAAAATTGACGATGTTTTTATAAAAAAAGAAAGTTATAAGAAAAAAAATTCATACATTGGAAGAACAACTAATAATAAACCTGTTATAGTTGAAACAGAGGAAAAGAAACTGGAAGGTAAAATTTTCAAAGTAAAAATAGAAAAAGGGGAGAGACATTATCTTTATGGAAGTATTGTGAGAGTTTAATAAATTTATTCTTTTGCAGAAATTTCTTTTTTATGTGCAAAAGTCATAAGAAAAGAAGTTATTATAAGAAGTAAAAAACACAAAATCACTTTTTTTAAAATTATTTCTTCTTTATATCTTTCGCCCTTTTTCACGATTTCAACTCTAACTGCATGTATATCCCTTTCACCTTGATGTTTTAAACAGTTTACATTGTATATTCCCTCTATTCTTAGAATATCTCCTTTAACTTTATAACTACCAAGATTTTCTATAATCTTTGCATCCTTTTCACTCACTACTACTCCAATAGCGAAGTCCTCAAATACATCTTTAATATTTACCCATTTTTCTTTCCCTCTTCCCATAATTTCTCCGATTGCTTCTCCTTCAATAATAACAGATTTTCCATTGTATTTTTTGCTATTTTCAAAAAGTTCTTTTATCTTTACTTTTTCAGATGAATAAATGAGTGTTGAAAAAAGTAAAATAAATATTAATTTTTTCATTCGGGACTCCTTAAAGAGATTAAATACTTTATAAAGACAAAAATAGAAATAAATTCCAACCTTCCAATCCACATTTCAATTATATATGTTATTTTTAAAATACCTGGCATATCTGGATTTGTAATTCCAACAGAAAGTCCAACATTTGCACATGCAGAAGTTGATTCAAAAAGAGAATGTATAAATGGATATCCTAAAAAAGTTCCGATTATTCCTCCAATAAGATATGTGACTAAATACATTATTGAAATTATTGCTACTGTTTTAATCTGTACATCAGATAAACTTATATCCTTTATATGGTGATATTTTTCAATAATAACAGTGGAAAAAGGATAACTGTACCCTTTAATTTCCTTTTTTATTTCTTTAAAAATAAGTCCAATTCTCAAAATTTTTATCCCTCCACTTGTTGAACATGAACACCCACCAAGCCCCATCGCAATTGTTAAAATTATCAGTGAAAAGTCATTCCAGTAAGTTTTGAAATGATAAGGGTCAATATTTGTATATCCAACTCCTGTATGTCCTGATATTATCTGATAAAAAACAATTCTGAAACCCGAAATAAAATCAATATTTTTGACACTTTTTAAAAATCCCGCAAAACATAAAAAAGTAAGAGAAATAATACTTATCAGAAAAACTTTGAATTCATAATTTTCAAATATTTCTTTGAATTTTCCTGTCCAGACAGCATAATGAAGGGCAAAACTTGTTGCACCAAGTATAACAATAAGAGCAGTTATCAAATCAACAAGACCGCTGTGATAATAAACAATATTCTGTGTTTGGACTGCAAAACCAGCGGTATCCCATCCAGCCATAAACAAACATATAGCATGGAAAAAACCTCTTGAAGGAGAAAAACCATGAAGAATATTTACAAATCCTAAAATTAGTGTAAAAACTATCAAATAACACGTACTTACAATCCAGATGAATTTTGATGTTTGAACAACATTTGGAAGAATTTTTTCCTCTCTTGCTTCACCCACGTAAATTTTAAAAGCACTTGCTCCTTTAAAAAAAATCAATAATCCAAGTAAAATTATTCCCTGACCACCTATAAAACACATAAAATGTCGCCAGAAATTATAAGAATGTGCCATATGGTCAAGGTCATTAACAAGTACAAGTCCAGTGGTTGCAAGAGCACTCATTGCTTCAAAACAACTATCCATATAAGATTTATAATGACCTGATAAGTAGAGGGGTATTGCGCCAAGAAACATATAGATAAGCCATATCAATGAAGCAATTGTCATTCCTTGTCTCCAGTTTATATCAGAACTTTCAGGAAATTGTGAGACAATTAAATATCCAATTGAAAGGGAAAATAAAGATGTAAATATAAAATCAAGTGCTGGATTCCATTCTTTATATAAAATTGCAATGAAAAGGGGGAATAGCAGTAAATAGCCAATTAAAATTATTAATTTTCCAGTATAATGAAAAATCCCTTTTAAGTCATCTCTTGAAAATTGTGGTATCATGGAAGTTTAATAAGTTTATTAAAAGAGGAATAAAGAATAAAGTTTAAAACCAAAGACAAAAAAAATATAAAAAGAACATAAAAAATTTCTACAAATATTCCGGCAGAACCTTTATAAAAAACATTAATATATTTTAAAATTTTTTTCATACTTCTTTTACCTCTCCTATCAAAGAATTCAAAAGTAGGTTTTCATTTTCTACTTTTGTTATTGCGATAACTTCATCATTTTCTTTAAAAGTAAAATCACTTTTAGGTATAAATAAATCATCTCCTCTCATAACTGCAACTATAACAGAGTCATCTGGTAAATTAATTTCATTTATTTTTTTACCTAAAACAGGTGATTTTTCAGGTAAGTCAATTCTTAAAATTGAAAGTTTTCCTTTTTTAAATGTAAATAATGTTATAAAGTCCTCCCAATTTACTTCTTCTTCAATAATTTTTGCTATCAATGAAGTTCCACTTATTGCAACATCAACACCGAGTTGATAGAATGTTTTTTCATTTTTTGGATTATTTACCCTTGCAACTACCCTTTTAACATTAAAAATTTCTTTTGCTATCTGACATATTACCAGATTATCCTCATCACTTCCTGTTACAGCAGCCAGACAATCTGCTTTCTTAATTCCTGCATTTTTTAAAACTTCAGGGTCGCATCCATCACCCGTTATTACAAGACAGTTTAATTTTTCTGCAATTTTTTCACTTATTTTTGTTTCCTTTTCAATTAAAACAACATAATGATTATCGCTCAATTTTTCAGATAAATAATAACCTACATTTCCACCACCAACTATAATTATATTCATTATTTCAAAATCCTTTTAAATTTATTTAAATTTTTCCTTTCAGTTATACCTATGATTATATCATCTTTTTCAATTTTAAAGTTTTTATCGGGAACAATTCCTTTATTTCCTCTTATTATAGCAAAAATTTGAAGTTCACCATTAACATTTATTTCTTCAATTTTTTTCCCGACAAAATTTTCATTTTTCAATTCAACAATTGCAAAATCTTCATTTTCTATGAGATGGGTTGAATATATTTTTTTTGTAAGCCCTTCTTTTATAAGAGAAGCAATAAGGGTTGTTGTATTTATTGTTTCTATATCAAGTAATTTGCATATTTTTTCTTTATTTGGGTCAGAAATTCTTATTATAACCTTTGGTACTTTAAACATTTTTTTTGCAACCTGACCTATAACTATATTGGCATTATCATTACTTGTAATTACTGCTATAGCATCTGCTTTTTCAATTCCTGCTTCTTTTAAAACATCTATATCAAGTGCATCTCCTAATTTTGTTATTCCATTAAAATCAATCAGTTTTTCAAAACTCTTTTCATCCTTATCTATAACGACCACATCATTCTTTTCATCAAATAATTTTGCAAGATAAGAACCAATTTTACCACAACCAACAATAATTATGTACATTCTTATAACCCCTTTAAAAAACTATTTATAAATTTTTCTCCTTCAATATATCCAATTTTACCATTTTTACAACTTTCTTCATCAAATTTTTCAACTTCGTCTGGTTTATTTAGGGGAGAATAGATAACAAACGGAACATAACCTACCTGATGTGATTTTAATTTAACAGGAGTATAATGGTCAGGAAGAATAGCAATACTGGTGGATTTTAAATCAATATTTTCAAGAATTATTTTTACCAATCTTTTATCAAAGTCCTCTATACATTTTATCTTCAATTCAAGATTTCCTTCATGACCTGCCTCATCAATTCCTTCAACATGTACATAAACAAAATCAAATTTTTTCAGTGCCTCAATAGCATATTCTGCTTTTCCTTCATAGTTTGTATTCCATAGTCCTGTTGCACCAGGAACATTTATAACTTCAAATCCAATCATTTTCCCAATTCCTTTAATTAAATCAACTGCTGAAATTACAGCGCCTTTAATTTTAAATTTATCATAAAATTTTTCAAGATTTGGCTTTTTACCCGGCGACCATGGCCATATATAATTTGCTTTTTCTTTTCCCTCTTTTGCTCTTTTTAAATTAACAGGATGATTTTCAAGATATTTATTTGATTCAATTATTAGATTATTTAAGAATTCTGCTGTTTTCTTATCTTTTTCTGTTTTTCCTTCAATCATTATTTTTTCTATATCATATCCGTAATAATCGTGTGGAGGATAACATTTAATATCTTCAGAAAAATCATTTTTTAAAATGAGTATATTTTTAAATCC
Organism: bacterium; assembly: GCA_035371905.1. Taxonomy (NCBI): domain Bacteria; species bacterium. The sequence goes on from DAORXQ010000002.1 coordinate 30,723, forward strand.
AAGTCCTGGATAAAATTTAACCTTTTCACTACCAAGTTTTTTATTTAAAAAATCAATTAATTCTTTACTTTCCTCTGTTGAAATATATCCTGCAGAATAACTTTCAATTTTCCCTTCTTTTACAGTTATAAGATTACATCTGAAGGCAATTTCATTTTCTTTAAGTTCAATTCCATTTGCATATGCTTCAAGTACGCCTCTTCCTGTATAAACATTTTTAGGGTTATATCCAAGTATTGATAAATTTGCAACTCCTGAATCAGTAATAAAATTATCAGGTATTGTTTTCAGCATCCCTGAACAACCCAATTTTGTTATATAATCAATATTTGGTTTTTTAGCAACCTGTAAAGGTGTCTTATTATTCAGTTCTTCAACAGGCAAATCTGCTGCTCCATCCATAATCATAACTATGTATTTCATTTTAAGTCCTTTAAAAATTTTTTGAATATATTATAGTTATTTTCAAGAACAATAAATTTTTCTTCTTTTGAAATTAGATTCTTTAGTGTCTCCGGCATTTCTGGTTCAATTCCAAGAACTTCTTTTATTACTTCCGGAAATTTCCCTGGATGGGCTGTTTCAATTGAAATTACAGGTTCATCTATATTTGATTTTTCAAAAGCAGCAATTCCAACAGCGCCATGTGGGTCAAGTATAATTTTATATTTCTGATAGTATTTTTTTATTGTTTCTTTTACCTCTTCATCTTTTATTGAAAATGAAACAAAATCTTCTTTCATCTTTTTCATATCAGGTTTTTCTTTTAAGACACCATGTTTTATTACTTTACCATCTATACTTCTTTCATCATAAATCCAGCCACCATATAAATCAATTAAACGCGCTAAATTGCTTGGGTGTCCAACATTCATCGCATTAGAATTACATTTTCTTGAGGGAATTACGGGTTTATATTCTCCTGTTTCCAGAAATTTTGGAAATTCATCATTTTCATTTACTGCAACTATAAATTTTTCAACAGGTAAACCCATTTTTTTAGCAATAACACCTCCCATTAAGTTACCAAAATTTCCAGAGGGAACAGAAAAGACAATTTTTTCAAAATTTAATTTTGAAAAAGCATAGAAATAATAAACACTTTGTGGTAATAATCGTGAAATATTTATTGAATTTGCAGAAGTCAAATTTAAATTCTTTAATTCTGGGTCGTTGAAAGCCATTTTAACCAAACTCTGACAGTCATCAAACTTCCCTTTTAAAGCAATTGGAATTATGTTTTTGTTTAATGTAGTCATTTGTTTTCTTTGAACTTCTGTTATTTCTCTTTCAGGAAATAGAACAACCACTTTTATATTTTCTTTATCAAAAAATGCACTGGCAATTGCTCCACCTGTATCTCCTGAAGTTGCAACAAGTACTGTAAGATTCAAATTTTCCTCATCTGCAAGATATTGCATAATTTCAGCCATAAATCTTGCTGCAAAATCTTTGAATGAAGCAGTTGGTCCTCTGTCAAGATAAAGAATATATAAATTTTCATTTATTTTTTCTAAAGGAACTTCAAAATTGTAAGCCCTTTCAACAATTTCATTTATTTTTTCAGAGGGGATTTCATTTTCCAGAAATTTAGAAAGGGCAGAGAATGCGATTTGAGAATAACTTTTTCCTTTTAATAAATCTATTTCTGTCTTTTTTAAAAAAGGGATTTTAACAGGCATATAAAGTCCGTAATCAGGTGCCTGTCCTTTTAAAACAGCATATTTAAAATCAACAACTTCTGATGCTCTATTTGTACTTCTATATAAAATCTTTTCCATAATTTTATATGATATTACCGTTTTTTTGAAAAAAGTCAATATCAGGTGAAATAGTTGATTTTTTTTTAATGGAAAGTATAATCTAAATATATCAAAGCCGGAGTGGTGGAACTGGCAGACGCGCCGGACTCAAAATCCGGTGGAGCCCAAACTCCGTGAGGGTTCAAATCCCTCCTCCGGCATTCTTAAAAAAGGGATTTATCTATGATAAAGAAAGAAATTGTTGAGAAAATATCAGAATCAACGGGTTTAAATAAGACAATAGTTAAGAGTGTAATTGATGAGTTTTTAAATATAATGAAAAATTGTCTTGAAAACACGGAAAGGATTGAACTCAGAAATTTTGGAGTGTTTTACTTTAAAAAAGTAAAGGAAAAAAAGGCAAGAAATCCAAAAACAGGAGAAGAGGTTATTATTCCTGAAAGAACTAAGATAGTTTTCAAGGTATCAAAAAATATAAAAAAGAAAAAATAAAATTATTCTTCTTTTATATTTAAAATTACAGGTAATTTATCGTAGAATGATACTTTTCTATAGAAATTTTTAAATCTTGAGTATTCTTCTGGACTTATTTCCATTTTATTTATTTCAAAAATTCTTCTAAAAATTAAACCTGAATCTGTTTTTTTAAACTCATTAAAAAATTTAGCAAATTCTTCATTTATTTCTACAGATGATGGAATTGCTTCTATTTCTGTTTTTTCTGGAAGTTTATACTCTATTATTTCCTCTTTTCTATAATATGTATTTAATCTTAATGGATATTTCCTTTCTTCAAGAGAAACAATAGAAAGATCAACCAGTTTATCTATAAGAGCAGGTTGAAAAATGATTTTATTTCCTACTTTTATTCCATAATTATTTGTTGAAAATTTATACTTTTCTATCAATTGGTTTTCCATTGATTCAAGACCTGATATTTCAAGAGAAATTAATTTTGTTCCTGGAAGAATTGAATTTAATTCTTTACTTAATGACCTTTCTCTTTCTATCTGTTTTAGATATCTGAAAGCATTTCTTAATCCTGCTTCAAAAATACCAGAAGGGATTACTGTAACTTCACCTGTTAAATTTCCACTTCTATCTAAACTTGCATAAACTATTCTTTTTCTTAAATTTCTTTCAGGTTGTGAAACTGGAATTTTTACCAGTTCAGGATTTTCTCCACATACAAGTGAATATTTATCCTGTTCATAAGGCGGGATATCAGGATATTTCATAACTTCAGTAGTTGGGTCAAGAAATAAATAATTGTTCTCTTTTAATACAGCAAGTATTGCATGATTGAACTGACCGGGAAAAGGAATTTCTTTTTCTACTTTTCTTTCTGTATTTACAAGAGCAATATAAGATTTTATTCCAGCTATTTCAAGCATTTTTTTTAATAAATTTGCTTTATCTTTGCAATCACCATATTTTGCTTTTAGAACTTCTTCTGGATGATGCGGTTTATATCCATGTATTCCCATTTCAAGTCCAACATATCTGATATTTGAACATACATAGTTATAAATTGAAACAATTTTTTCTTCTTCTGTTTTTTTATTTTTTATAAGTTGCTCAACAACTTCTTCAATTTCTTTCCCTTTACTTTTTTCTGTTTTTGATATTTCAAAAAACCATTTTCCTATTTCTTCCCATGATGAAAAAGTAGAAACATAAACTTTTGGAACTACTTCACTTAAAGATGGCATCAGAATTTCTTCAATAATTGGTGGAACATTTCTTTTTTCCCAGATATAAGTTATATAATCAAAACTTTCCTTTTTTTCAAATAGTTTTATATCTTTTTCATATATTTGAATTTTTATTTTCTTAGGAATTTTTAATTCGTATCTTGAAAGTGCAAAATTTTCTGTTGATTGAAAATAAAAACCATCCCAGAAATGCTTTTCTATAAGTGGTTTAAATGTAATAATTTGATACTTATATTCAATAATACTTCCAATCTCAACACCAGGAAAATTTATACTCATTACTTTATATCCTGGATAAAGGGATGAATACTCTGTAAATTCAGCAGGAATAACTATTTTTATATCCTGAGATGTTATTTTTATTTTTTTTCCTGAAGGTAATATTGTGTATCCTTCAATAAATTTTACTTTCTCTCTTTCTGAATCAAAAGGAATCTGTAAGTGACTGAATTTTTTCCCTTTTTCATTTTCAATTTTAATTTTTTGGTGTATCAATGTTTCTTTAGTGTAATTTGAGGATAATTTAACAGAAGCAAAATCAATCAGATAAATATTTTCACTATTGTTGGCATGAATAAAAAAACTAAAGAAAAGAAAAATAAATAAAATTATTCTATATTTACAACTCATTTAATGTTTTCGGGTATTTGCGTTTCTGGAATTGTGTTTTCTGCCGGTCTATACAGATATAAATAATAATTTAGTTTATTTAGTGAATCTCCACCACTTTTTTTCTGCCATAAACTAACTACATAGTAGTAATAAACTCCTAATCCGAAAAGGATTAAGGATAGAATAAAGATTATAATTCCTTTTTTTCTATTTACTTCGTCTACCATCATAGATAGAAAAAAACCTAAAAAACTGATTCCAATTACAACAAGCGCCATCATATATCCAACTTCAAATTCCATTTTTACCTCCCGTTATTTTTTTATTTTACTCTCCAATTTCAAATCTTACAAATTTTTTTACTTTAATATTTTCACCCAATTTTGCAATCTTTGATTTTATATAATCTTCTATTGTTATTTCCTCGTCCTTTATGAACTGTTGTTTTAAAAGAACATTTTCTCTGTAAAAATCCTGTAATTTCCCATCAACTATTTTATCCAGAACAGAAGGAGGTTTATCCTTATACTCTTCTTTTATTTCTTCTATTTTCTTTTTTAAAATTTCCTCAGGTATTGAATCAACATCTATCCATTTAGGTTTCATTGCAGCAATTTGAAGACATAAATTTTTCACAAGTTCTTCAAATTCACTATTTTTTGCAACAAAGTCGGATTCGCAATTTACTTCTATCAAAACACCGATTTTTCCATTTGTATGTACATAAGAACCAATTAAACCTTCTTTTGCTTCCTTTCCTGCCTTTTTTTCTGAAATTTCAAGCCCTCTTTTTTTAAGTATTTCAAGTGCTTTTTCAAAATTACCATTTGCCTCTTCAAGTGCCTTTTTACATTCCATTACACTTAAACCAGTTTTTTCTCTTAAATCCTTAATTTTTGATGTATCTAATTTCATTTTTTCTCCTTTTCTTCTGAATTTATTTCATTTTTTATTTCTTCTTTTATATTCCCTTGAATATATCCTGATTCCTTTAGTCCTTCAAGAATATAATCAGCAAGTTTAAGAAGTACTGTTTGAATAGATTTCAATCCATCATCGTTAGCGGGAATAGGATAATCAACACTTTCAGGATTTCCATTTGTGTCAACTATTCCAACTATTGGAATATTTAATTTTTTACCTTCTTTGATTGCATTTACTTCTCTTTTAACATCCACAACTACCATTGCACCAGGATATTCTGTCATTTCTCTAATCCCTTCAAACTTCTTTTTTAAATCTTCTTTTTCTTTTTCTAAAAGTTGTATTTCCTTTTTTGTATAAAGGTTTATTTTACCAGAACTTTCAAGTTTTTCTATTTCTTCTAATCTCTCTATCCTTTTCCTGATTTCATTGAAATTTGTTAAAGTTCCTCCTACCCATCTATAATTTACATAGGGCATCTTACAGTTTTCTGCAATTTCCTTTATAACTGTCTGTGCCTGTTTTTTTGTTCCGACAAAAAGGATTTTTTTATTCTGCGAAGCAATCTTTTTCAAAAATTCTCCACTTTCTTTAATTTTCTCAATTGTTTTTTCTATGTCAATTATATAAATTCCCTGTCTTTTTCCATAAAGATATGGTTTAATTCGTGGGTCAAACTGTCTCGTTGGATGTCCGAAATATACACCCGCTTCAAGTAATTCTTTTATTGTTATTTCCATTTTTCTCCTTTCTATTTCATAAGAGTTAATATTATAAAATTTTTTTATAAATTGTCAACAAAATTTTTCTTTTTTTTATAATTTTTCATTTCCAACAAAATTTTGTCAAATTGACTATTATGTTATATACTAATAATCAAAAATGAATGATAAAAGAAAACTTAATTTAATTATACTATAAAAGAGGAAAAAAATGAAAAAAGTTAAAGATTATATGGACAAGGATATCCCGGTTGTTGACAAAAAAACAAATCTAAGTGAAATTTTAAAAATTTTTTCAAATTCTCTTTATAACATTATTCCGGTTATTGATGAAGATAATGTCCTGTGTGGTATTATTTGTATTGAAGATATCCTTGAAAATCTGATTTTATCTAAAAAAGATGTTGAATTACTTGAAAAGTTCCCTTTTTTTGCAGATGCTTTTTCAGAAATAACCAGTACTGTTGAATGTATTAGTTCTTTACTTGTTGCTGAAGATGTTATGAACAAAGATGTAATAAAAATAGATGAAAATTCTTCTGTGATGAAAGCGTTGATATTGATGAGAAAACATCATGTTAATCGTCTTGTTGTTGTGAATGAAAAAGACAATCCTGTTGGCTTTATAACAAGAAATAATATTTTAAAAGCAATTGGATGCTAATGGATACAAAAGCACTTATAAGTTTAATTATTTTTATTGGAACCTATTTTTTTATTGCAATTGAAAAAACACCAAAAGTTTATGTAGCTTTTGCTGGTGTTATTCTTCTGGTATTATTCAGAGTTTTTAATTTTGATGAAATTCACAATTATATTGATTGGGATACTATTACTTTTTTATTCGGGATTTTTTTAGTGGTTAAGGTTATTGAAATATCTGGATTTTTTAATTATTTCTCCTTAAAAATTATAAAAAAATTTGACTATGACCCTTTAAAAATTTTTCTGTTTTTTCCATTACTTTCATGGTTTTTATCAGGATTTGTTGATTCAATAACAGTTTTAACTTTTCTTACACCACTTACATATACCCTTTGTAGATTGTTAAAAACAGAACCTGTGTCTTTAATAATTGCAGAAGTTTGTCTTGCTAATATTGGAGGGTCCGGGACTTTAATAGGAGACCCACCTAATGTTATTCTTGGTTCAATGTTTGGTTTCGGTTTTACAAATTTTTTTATACACAATTATATAATTAGTTTTTTATCTGGAATAGGTGCAATTTCCATTTTTTATAGGATTAACAGAGAAAAACTTATTAAAAGTAGAAAAAATATAGATAAAAAGATTTTAGAAGAAATAGTTCCCGAAGAAGCAATAGAAGATAAGACACTTGCGAAATATGGAATGTTGGGTCTTGCAGGAGTTGTTTTTCTGCTTATTTTTAGAGATTTTTTAAAAGAAATTTTCCCATTAAGTATAGGGATTTGTAGTATTCTTCCCTCTCTCTCCATTCTTTCTTTAAAAGGGAGTCATACAAAATTGAAAAATTTATTAAAGGAAATAGATATTGAGACACTTTTATTTTTTGTTTCTCTTTTTGCAATTATTGGTTCTCTTGAAAAAACAGAGATTATAAAAAATTTTGCTTTGTCCCTTAAAAAATATTCACAAAATGGAATTAAAATGAATACACTTTTATTCTGGTTTTCTGCATTTTCAAGTGCTTTTATTGATAATGTTCCTGAGGCAATAAGTATTGGCTATCTTATAAAACATATATCAAATTTTATACCTTATAGATTCACTATTTTAATATGGGCTTCAAGTTTAGGACTTGATATGGGCGGAAATTTTACTCCAATAGGAGCAAGTGCAAATGTTGTTGCTTATGGATTTTTGGAGTCCCATGGTATAAGAGTTGGTTGGAAAAAGTGGATTAAATTAATGTTTTTACCCAATTTTGTTGCTGTAAGTATCAGTTATATTCTTGTGATTTTAAAATTCATAGCAGGATTTTATTAATTTTTTAATTTCAACCAGTTAAGTTTACAATTTCTATATCTCCCCATAAAAAAATTTCTTTTTCTTTTATAATAACAATTCCTTCAATAAATACAAAATTTTTCAATTCGGAAATAATAAGTTGTTTATCTATTTTATCTTTAATTAAATTACCGAAATAAGTCGCTGCTCCATCTGAAAATGTTGAAGAAGGGGAAATAACTGTAACAGCATCTGCTTTTCCAAAACTTATTGAGTGTCCTAGTTTTCCACTTGAAGTTGCAATTCCATATGGAATTTCCCTTTTTTTAAGTTTTATTCCTATTTTCATTGAAAAAGGAGAGTTTCCAGCATAGATCCCAACTATAAAATCACTATTCATTTTAGCAAAAATATCTCCTCCATTTTCAATAATTATTTCATCAGATTCAGAAATAAACTTTTTTCCTATTATTTCAGATATTGCACCTGCTACTGAAGCCATTGGTCCTGTTTTTGTTAAAAATGAACTTTCTGACATAAGTTTTATAATTTCCGCATCACTTTTAGCATAAACAGGAGAAAAAGAGAATAAAAAATCAGGGTTCTCTCTAATATAATCTTTCAAAATTTCTCTTTGTTTTTTAACCTCATTAAAAATTTCATTTTTTAGATTTTTTTTAGCCATAACAAGAAGGTCGGTTTCCTCTACCTTAACTTCAAATTTCAAAAAATTTTCTCTTTTTACTATACTTCTATAAAATCTTTCCTTTAAGTTTATCTTTTTGTTCATAATAAGAATTTTCTGTAATCTACTTTATTCTTTTTCTCTATGATTTTTTTTTCCAGTATATCTCCTTTTAAATTTTTAACAAAACATATATCTTCTTTTTTCAAATAAGAACTATAAATTTCAAAGATTAAATTTTCAATCTCTCCTTTTATCATACCTATTACATCTGGATTTTTTTCAGAAAAAATTATAAGATCATTTTCATTACAAAAATTCATTATTTTTGCTGTTTCTCTTTCATCCCTCGTAATAATCAATTTTGTTTTTGGAGAAATCCTGAAATGTCTTCCTATCTGTAGAATATAACAATCATTTAAGTTTATATCACTGGAATGTTCAAATAAATCCTTTAATTTTCTACAAAATCCAGCATCTGTCAGTAAACAACCACCAGAAGGTGTTCCAAAATATTTCAAATTTTTTATTTGAGCAAGATAAAGTTGCAATTTTCGTTCTCTTCCTTTGATACCAAGTAAAAGTTCTCTTTGTACAATACCTCTTTTTTCAACTTCTGTAGGTGGTAAATTTAATGCTGTAAGAGGTCTTAAAAGATTCCCTTTTAATGATGATTTTTCTTCAATGATTTTTAAAGCATTTAAATTTTGTGATTTACCCCTCTGTTCAAGGACTTCTCCTGTAAATACAAACTCTCCTTTTTCTTTTTCCATAATTTCTTTTGCTTTTTTTAACATGTATATATGACAATCAATGCATGGATTTAAATTTTTGCCATATCCAAATTCAGGGTTTTTTACAATTTCAATGTAGTCCTCCTGTGCTTCAATAATTAAAAGTTTAAAATTCATTTCATCGGACAATTTTTTCAGGTTTTTTATTATCTGTTCTCCAAATTTTGAAATAAAGGGTGTATTTATAAAAATACCTATAATCTCAAAACCCTGTTCTTTTATCATCTGAAGTGCAAGAACACTATCAAGACCTCCTGATATTAAACCTATCGCTTTTTTTCCCATATTTTTAGTGAATGTTATTCTTTATATATGATATAATTAAATCTATGAGAAAAGCAATTATAATAACAGGACCTACCGGTGGACATTTTTTTCCTGGTCTTGCAATAGGAGAGAGATTAAAGGATAAGTTTGAAATTAAATTTTTTGTTCCGAAAAGGGAATATATAGTTAAACATCTTGAAAAAAGGAATTTCACATTTCGTTTTATTCCAACAGCAAGAATTACAAAAAAAAATTTTATTTTTTCCACTTTTAAAATTTTTTACCTTATAATTTTTTCAATTATTCTCTTTTTAAAAGAAAAACCACGAATAATAATAGGAACTGGAAGTTATGTATGTGTACCTTTCATTATTGGGGGTAGAATTTTATGTAAAAAAATAATAATTCATGAGCAAAATTACATACCGGGAAAGACCACAAAAATTTTATCTCCTTTCGTAAACTTTATATTACTAACATTTCCTTATAAAAATAAATTACCTTCTAAAAAATGTATTATAACAGGATTTCCATTAATTTCAGAATATAGAGAAAATTATAGAAAAGAAAAGATAAGAGAAATTTACGGACTTGAAAATATAAAAACAATTTTAATTCTTGGAGGAAGTCAGGGTGCTTCTTTCATAAATAGATTAATCATAAATAATCTCAGTTACTTTAAAAAAAAAGGATTTCAACTTGTACACATAGCAGGAAAAGAGAAAGATTTTGTAGAAAAAAAATTTTTTGAGAATAATATAAAGGGAAAAGTTTATGATTTTTTTTACGAGATGAATAAACTATATTCTGCAGTTGATTATGTTATATGTAGAGCAGGAGCGGGAACTCTTGTAGAAATAGTTGAAAAGGAAATTCCTGCTTTTTTAATCCCTTATCCATATGCAGGAGGTCATCAGGTCAGAAATGCTGAGTATTTATCAAAAGTTGGTTGTGCTTTTTTTGCTGAAGAAAAATATATTGAAACTGGGAATTTTGTTGATTTATTTGAAAAGTTTTTACAGGAAAGTTATAAATTAAAGGAAAATTTGAAAAAAATTAAACTTTCTGATAATGGTAAAATTGAAGAGATTATTTTTACACTTTTTAAGGAGATAACATGAAAGGATTTATAAAAAACTCAAAAAGAATACATCTCATCGGGATTGGTGGCATTGGTGTAAGTGGTCTTGCTAAAATTTTACTTCGTTTAAATAAAAAAGTTTCCGGTTCAGATAATAATTATTCACCAATTATTAAAAAACTCAGAAAATTAGGAATAAAGGTGTACATTGGACAGAATGAAAAAAATATAGATTCAGATATAGACCTTGTTATTTATTCTCAGGCAATTTTACCTGATAATCCTGAATATAAAAAAGCAAAAGAATTAAATATCCCTGTTTTAAGTTACCCGGAAGCAGTTGGAGAAATAATGGAAGAAAAAAGGGGAATTGTTGTTTCAGGTACTCATGGGAAAACAACAACTTCTGCCCTTGTGGTAAATCTTCTAAAGACATTAAATTTATCACCATCTTTTTTAATAGGGGGTGAAATTATAAATGTAGGAAATTCGGGTGTGGGTGATGGTGAGTTTCTTGTTGTAGAAGGTTGTGAGTATAAAAGATCATTTTTAAATTACCATCCAGAAATTGCTATCATTACAAATATTGAAAAAGACCATCTTGATTACTATAAAGACATAAATGATATAAAAAGTGCTTTTTTTCAGTTTTCTCAAAATATTAAATCAGATGGTGTTTTAATTTACTGTAATGAAGATAGAAATGTTAAAAGTATTGTTAAAAAACTAAAAATTAAAAAATTATCTTACGGGTTTAATTCAGGAAATATAACATGTGAAGGAGTTAGAATAAGAGGAAGAAAAACAGAGTTTGAGTGTTTTTTTAATGGGAAAAAACTTGGAAAAGTTAATATAAATCTATGGGGTAAACATAATGTTTTGAATTCTCTTGCTGCTGTGGGAGTTGGGATTTACCTTGGTTTTTTATGGAAAGAAATAAAAAAAGGACTTGAAAATTTCAAGGGAGTTCACAGGAGATGCGAAATTCTTGGAGAAAAATCGGATATTATTGTTATTGATGATTATGGACATCATCCAACTGAGATAAAATCAACACTGAAATGTATAAAACAGGTATTTCCTGATAAAAGGTTGATAGTCGTATTTCAACCACATCAATATAGCAGAACAAGATTTTTATTGAAGGACTTTGCAAAATCATTTTCACTTGCAGATAAAATTGTTGTTCCTGATATATATTTTGTCAGGGATTCATTAATTGAAAAAAAACTTGTTAATGCAGAGATTCTTGTTGAGAAAATAAGAAAAAATGGTAAAAAAGCAATTTATCTTCCAACTTTTAGAGAAATAGTAGAATATCTTTATGAAATAAAAAAGAGAGGAGATATAATTTTGACTATAGGTGCAGGTCCTGTAGATAAAGTTGCAAAAGAATTTTTAAAAAGAATTAAATGAAAAAAATAATTTTAACAAGGGAAGAGATATTAAAAATAGAAAAAGAAACAGTTGAAAAATTTGGTATCAGCAATTTGATTCTTATGGAAAATGCAGGAAGAGAAAGTTTTTATGTAATAAAAAAAATATTGAAAGATATAAAAAATAGAAAGTTTTTTATTTTGTGTGGTAAGGGTAATAATGGAGGTGATGGTTTTGTTCTTACAAGATATTTATTTAATAATGGAGCAAATGTTAAAGTTTTTTACCTTGGCAAACCAGAAGATTTTACCGATATTTCTTTTTTAAATTTTGAAATATTGAGAAGATTAAAAATTGACACAGAGAGTATAAATGATTTAAAATTAAAAGGGTTGAAAATTGAAAGAAAGGACGTTTTTATAGATGCTATTTTAGGGATAGGAATAAAAGGTGAAATAAAAGGTGATATGAGAAATGTAATAGAGTTTATAAATAAAAGTTCAATTTATACTGTGTCAATTGATATACCATCAGGGCTTGATGCTGACACAGGTGAAATACACGGTGTTTCTGTTAAAAGTAATATAACAATAAGCATGGGATTTTTAAAAAAAGGTTTCTTTACTGGTAAAGGACCTGAATATGTAGGAAAAATTAAATTAGTCGATATTGGTTTTCCAAAATACTATTATGAGAAAGATAAGTAAAATTTTTATTTTTTTATATTTACTAAATTTTAGTATATATGGTGAATCTCAGGTTCTTACATTCGGGACAAAGACAAAGAAGATTGAATTTCTGAAAAAAGTTTTAAACAATAAAGATAAGGTTTATATAAAAGAAGTTGCTAATTTTTTAGATGATGAAGATAAAGAAGTTAGAACTTTTGCATCTTTAATACTTTATGAAATAGGAGATTCTACCTGTATTGATTTCTACAAAAAATCTCTTGGTGATGAGTACTGGCAGATAAGATTATATGGAATAAAAGGACTTGTTAAATTTGGAGAAGGGGATATTCTTGAGAATTTATTTGCTTCACTTGATGACCCATACTGGCAGGTAAGATACTATGCTGCAATAGGTATTGGAAAATATGGAGACGAAAATTCAATCTCTAATCTTATTTCACATCTTAATGAGACAAATTTAGAAGTAAAAAAAGCAATTCTGATATCATTAAAGAGATTATTATGGAAAAACATAACAAGATTTAATTTTAAGTCAATGGATGAAAATCAATTAAAATTACTTTTTGATTGTTTTGAAAGTAATGATGAGCAGATAAAATTATTAACAATTTCTATTTTTGAAAGTGTGAAAGATGTAAGGAGTATTCCATATCTTGTAAAATTGCTGGGAGATAAAAGTGATGAGGTGAAGATTAAATCATTATGGGCACTTGAAGGATTTAAAACGAAAAATATAGAAGAAATTGAGGGTTTATTGAATGAACCATCTGTAAAGGTAAAGATTGAAGCGATTAAAACTCTTGTTAGATTAAAAGGAGAAGAAGGAATAAATGGTTTAATTAAAGGATTGAGTGATGAAAATGAGAGTGTAAAGATATATTCTTTATGGGCACTTGAAAAATTTAAAAATCCTGCTTCTTATCCTGAAATAGTTAAATGTATTGCAGATAAGTCCCTAAGTGTTAGAGAAGAAGCAATAAATATTATTGAAAGAACTGATGATTCTATATTTATTCCTATTTTAGAAAAGTTTATTGAGAATAAAGAAACAAACATAGAGCATAAAAAACTGGCTATAATTGAACTTGGAAAAATAGGAAATCTTGATTTAAACAGAGCAAAAGATATACTCAAAAAATATTTAAAAAGTTCTGATAGAGAAATAAGATATACTTCTATTGAAGGTTTCTATTATCTTGATAAATTTGATGATTATTACATTAAAAATCTTGTTTATATGGAAAAGAATGACCCTGATATAAGAATTAGAAAGTGCAGTTCAAGATATTTAGGTGAAATAATAGATGAATGCATTATTAAAATAAATAGTATGAGAGAAAGCGATAGAAAATTTGTTATTGATAAAATAGATAGTTTCATAGGAAGTAATGAAATAAATAAGTTGTTAATTAAGATGTTTTATAGTAAATATCCAGAAGTTAGAGAAAAAGCGGTTTTTGTTTTAAAAGAGATGCCCAGAAAAGTATTTGCAAAAAATGTTAAAGAACTTGCAAAAGAATCAGATGTAGAATTAAAAAAATTATGTGCTATTGTTTTAGGAGAAATGCGAGATTTAAGTTCAATTGGAATTTTAAAACAGGGATTAACTCATTTTGACCCTGAATATCAACTTATATGTGCCAATTCTCTTGCAAAAATGGGTAGAAACGACGGGATTAATGTGATTATGAAAAATATTAATAATGATGATGTTTATTATCAGAAAATTGCAGTTGAATCTCTTATTTATTTAGATAAGATAGCGTATTCACCTATATTTATTAAAAAACTTCATGACTCAGAACTTGATATAAAAATTATTTCTGCATGGGGACTCGCAAGGTTAGGAAATTTAACAGGTTTAGAAGTTCTTGTAAGATTGTCTGAAATAAATGTTGAACCTATAAGAACACTTGCAAATATTTATCTAAAGGACCAAAAAATTCCTTCTAATCTCAGAAGTAAGATACCTTTTATTAGAGAGGAAATATATAGAAATAAATTAGGAGTTCAGGAGGTAAGTCCGAAGATAATGTATTCATATAAAACAGATATTCCAGTTGAAATAGATGGAAAAGATGATGAAGGAATATGGAAAATGATTGAGGAAATTAATGGATTTATAAGTATAGAAGATGAAAAAGTTTTTATTGATGCTCAAACAAAAATAGCGAGTGTTTATGACAATGAAAATATTTACTTTTTAATTAAATGTGAAAATCCATCAAATGGTGTAATAAATTTTGATACAAGAGATTTTTTAACAATTTCTATAAATCCAAAGAATTCTTTTAATGAATGGTATCAATTCGTTTTTCATCCCCTTAAGTTTACATTTCCACTTTCTGAAGAAGTAAGATATCTTAAATACAGTTACAAATGGAAATTTTATAAAAATGAAGAAGATGTGGATAAATTATGGAATTCTGATTGGAAAATTGATACAGATGTTTCTTCCCCTGGAACAGTTAGAAAATGGATTGCTGAAATAGCCATACCTATTAAAGATTTAAAAGTAGAAAAAATTATCAAAGGAACTCAATGGACAATAAACTTTCAGAGAGAGATAAATAATTATATTATATCAACATGGACAGGTAGAATAGATATTCCAGACCAGTTTGGTTTAATTATTTTCAAGGAGAGCCCATGAGAAAATTTATTATTTTTATTACTCTTTTTATTTTATTTGCTAATGGATTTGGGGCAAACTGGTATGAAAAGAACAAACAACTTTCAGTTGTTTTTTCAAATGAGGTCTGGAAGTTAGTTGAAAAAGCAAATTATTATTCAAATAGAGGAAATATAAAATCTGCAGATGCATATTTAAGAACTGCTAAAGAAAAAACAGAAAAATGTGAGCCGTTTTCTCCTAATAACTGGCCATTTGGATGGCCAAGAGATAAAGAAAGTTTAAAATATTTAAAATATGCAACACCGGTTGCTTTTATCTATAGAATAATAGGAGATTTTTGTTTAGATACTAATTATATAAAAGAAAGTATAAGGTATTTTGAAGTTTATCTGAGTAAGTGTTTAATTCCTGATGCGGACTATTATATGTTGCTTGCCAGTATCTATGAAAAAGAAGGAATGTATAATCAAGCAATTAATTTATATTATGAGATTTCAAAATTTATTGAAAATAAAAATTACTGGGGGAAAGATTATTCTATAAGTGACATAGAAAAGAAGATAAAAAATTTAAATTTAATGTTTAAGAAAAATTTGGTTATTATTCTGAATCCTGTATTTATTGACATTCCTCCGTTTATCCAGACAGATTTTTCAAGTATATTAACAGATGAAATTAATAATATAAAAAATGTTATTATTGTTCCAAGAGAGAGTTTTTTAAAAGTTTTGAATGAGCAGAAATTTATTGAAATGTCAATAGAAGATGAAGAACTTTCAATTGCAGGTAAAATTCTGAATGCTGATTATGTATTTAAGCCATCTCTTGCTAAAATTGTTAATACTTATGTTTTTAATTTGGATGTTTTTTCAATTAACAAAAAAAAGTGGTTTGAGCATTATGAGTATAAAACAGATGATATGAGATATATTCCTAATATGATTAAAAGATTTACTGTAAACTTTCAGGGACTGGATATTCCATCTTCTTTATTTTTACCAGAAACAAAATTTTTGTGGAGTTATGAAACCGATGATTTAATAAATGACCTTAAGACATCCAGAGATAAAAAAAGAATTTTAATAGGATGTGATTCTGGAAGTGCTTATTTGATAAATGATAAGGGAGTTTTAATACGAAAATTAAATATGTCAGAAAAAATTATAAAAGTTTCAATCTCACCTGAAGGAAATTATTTTTCCTTCTTTACACTTGAAGGGATTTTATATTTTCTTACAGGAAATGGAAAGATTTTATGGACAAAAAAGACAGGGAATTTAGGAAGAGGGATAGGTATATCAGAAAATGGTAAATTTATAGTTGCTGGAATTGATAAGAGAATACTTTATATTGATAAAAATGGAGAGATTTTCTGGGATTTAAACTTACCAGAAATTATTTCTTTTGTTAATATAAAAGACGATGGAAGTCTGGTTTTTACAGGAACAGAAAATGGGAAGTTATACTGTTATAGGGATGATGGAAACCTAAAATGGGAAAAAAATATAAATGGTAAAATAATAAATATTAAACCCGGAGAAAATTATATTTGTGTTGAAACCGAAACAGGAATGATTTATTTATATGATTTAAATGGAAATGAAATAAAAAATTTCAGAAATGATGAAGAAATTAATTATAATATTTTTTCTTCTGAAATTCTTGAATTGATTTCTGGAAAAAAAGGGAATTTTTTATTCTTCCTTTCATACGATAAAAAAAGTTTATGGAGATATATTTTAAAAGATAGATTAAATTTTCTTGAATCCTTACCTGATGGAAAATTTATTGTTTCTGCTGAAGGTAAAAACATCTTTTCTTTTTCTATAATCTGGAAGTAAAAATAATGAAAGATACTTTTTTTTAATGAATGTGACTGTATTTAGATAATTTATCTTTTTTTGAAATAAAAAGAAGAGGAAAAACTATATCACTTGTACAGCAAGGAATTACTACAGCAAGTACCATATAAATTAAGACACTCCCTATCCGATGAACCCAGTCAATTAGTCCGAAACTGATAAGATAGAATATGGAGGCAGTTGCACTTACAAATACATGTAAAGAATGAGAGAAAATAACTCCTTCTGATTTTTCAAGTGTTTCAGGTGCAACATAACCCATAAAAACCCCCAGAAATAAAAATGGCAATACAATTTGAGGATGTTGAATTATACATATATGGAGTTTCATTTTTGCACCGAGTAGAAATCCAGAAATATAAGGAATAAAAATATCACTTATTCCACAAATTCCAGCAGAACCAATTACTCCAATTATAAATGCCTTCCAGAATTTCTTTTCATTTTTCCAGAACATTGTAGTTGTTGCAAGAGCAGAGAAAAGCATATGTGTTGGATGAAAAATATGGAAAAGTTCTTCAAAATATTCAGAGGGGTTCTCTATATTTAAAATTTCAACAAAAAAGGTTAAAATTCCAGCAAATATAAGTCCAATTGTAACTGAGAGAACAGAAAAAGGTATATGATGAGAAAGAGCATCTCCAATAAACTTTATTTTTTTCATATTTTACCTCCTCTTACAATTTTTACATAATCCTTTAAGAAAAAATTGGTGTTCTGTAATAATAAAGCCGGTTTTCTTTTCTATATCATTTTTTATTTCTTCAAAATTACAAATTCCAAAATCATCTACTTTATGACATGAGATACAAACTATATGGTGATGATGAATATTCTTTTCTTCTTTGCAAATCCCATAATAAAATCTGTTTTCTTCACCTTCTATTTTTGTTAATATCCCAATTTTTTCAAAATATGCAAGGTTTCTATATACTGTTGGAAGTCCTATTTTTTTAAAGTTGTTTTTCATATATTTCCAGATATCAAATGGAGTAAAATATTTATCATTTTTGAGAAAATAGTTTATTATTGCAACCCTTTTAGGAGTAATTTTTAACTTATTTTTTTTAAGCGATTTTTTATATTTTTCCATTTCTAAATGAAAATGATTTTCATTTATATTATACGGTTATACTTTTAAATTGTCAAGATAGAAAACCTATAAATAAAAACCTCTCCTGCGGGGAAGACAGGAGAGGAAAAAGGGGGGTGAAGGAAGGTAATATTTAATTATAACATAAATTTAAAAATTTTGCAAGTTAAATTTGTTTTAATTAATAGAGATAAGGGTCTGATGGTGGATTTGTTTTTTTAACTTCTTCTGCAATTATTTTGACTTTTCCCTCTTCTATTTTAACTTTTCCTTTTACATTCACCCAGTCCTCATTTTTAAATTCTTCTTTTTCTTCTGGTGGTATCCACTCGCCTGTTGATTTTTCTTTTATCCCCTTATATTCTACTTCAACCCCAAGTGGTGTGGCATCAGCAGCACAGCATGTTATTAAAAATCTTATTAAAGTAAACTTTTCTTTTTCTTCTCCTTTATATACCATACCTTCTATGCTCACATCTTTTTCTTCTATTTCTTCTGGTTTTGATTTTGAAAGGGCAAGAAGTTGTTTGATTGTAAGTTTTTTGTATTTCCCTTCTGTTTCTATCTTTTCCTGTAATGATTTTAAAATATCCTTGCTTAGAAACTCTGTCTGTATTCCTCTTTTTAATGCAGCATAGGTTGGTAAAGCCGTTGGTCTGACAAGAATAAATAAAATTAAAGGGAATAGGAATATAATAAAGGAAAAAATATCATAGACATTTAACTGTTTAAAATTTTTCATTTTTTTAATTTCAATTGTTAGGAGAAATACCAAAATCAAAACACCTATTACTATGTATGGAAAATAAAAGTTTTTGACAAATATTTTGAAATTTCCTGTAAAAATTAATGAGATAAAAAACAAAATATAGAAAATTATAATTAAAAATTCATAAAACTGTCTGTTCTTAAAAATTTTCATATCTCATCCTCCTAAAAAACTTCCAATAATTCCAAGAATAAAAAGGGTTAAGAATACACTTACAAGAAGTTTTTTGACAAATTTTTCTTTGAATGCAGCAAAATATACAAGTATTAGAGATATACTCATCATTGGTCCAGAAATCATGAATATAATTTTTGAGATATCGGGTAAGTAAGTAAATGAACTCGCTACAAAAGCATCCGCATAAGAACATAATGAAAGAATTATAGAAAGAATTTGCATTGATAGAATTGATAAAACTTTATTTTTGCCTATAGCAATAAATACTTCTCTTGAAGTAAATGTTGAAAAAAGAGAAGCAAGTGTCGCTCCTATTATTAAGTATTTTCCCATAATCAAAAAATCATTTCCTGAATGAATAAAAATTCTTTCAAATTTTGAAAGGTTTTCATCATGTTTGTGTCCTTCTTCATATTCCTTTAAAATTTCACTTTTATCTTCTGGAGCAATTAAAATACCAACAAAAACACTTACAATAAAGGCAATAAGGAATCTGCCAAAAACCATTTTTAAAGAGGAAAAGGCAAGATAGGTTGAAAAAAGAGTGATTGGATTGATTATTGCAGTCGCAAGAAGATAGGAAATACCTCCTGGAGTTGGTATTCCCTTTTTCATCAATCTTCTTGAAACAGGAATTTCTCCACATGAACAGACAGGAAATAAAAAACCTAAAAATGAGCCAAATACTGCAGATGAAAACTTACCCTGAGGTAAAATTTTTTTGAATTTATCTTCTGAAACCAAAACTTCAATTGTACCCGAAATTAAAGAACCGATTAAAATAAATGGAAATCCCTCAATTAAAATAGCAAGTGAGACAATTGTAAATACCTGTAATTTTGGATTTTTAACTATCCGATTTAATTGAGAAAAAGAACCTGACTGCCAGAGATTGAAAATAAAAAAAAGAAATAAAACTCCTATACTTATTAAGATTTTTTTCAGAGTTTCTTCTTTTTTTTGTTTTATTTTCTCCATATTTTTAAAATTATACTTCTCAAAATTTTTATTTTCAAAATCCTGTTGCCTCATATAAGAATCTAAGTAAAATTTATATACGATGCCTCACAT
>DAORXQ010000003.1 GCA_035371905.1 bacterium
TTCTCTTATTTCCTTTTTTGTTTTCTTTGAAACTTCTCCTTTTGCTTTTCCAACAGGTAAAATTATTATAAACCTTTTTTCTTCTGGAATTTTAAGTATTTCTTTTATCTTTTTTTCTTTCGGAATAAGAGTACCTTCTATCCAACAGGAAGCATAACCAAGATTTTCAATTGCAAGAAGCATATTTTCAGCAGTTGCAGAAATATCTTCCAGCCAGAATTTACTCTGAGATGGATCTGCTATTATGCCTATAACAATACTTGCTTCAGAAATACAGTTTTGAACTTCTTCACCAAGTTTTTTTATAATCTTTTCATCATCAATAACTATAAACTCAAAAGGTTGAATATTTCTTCCTGAAGGTGCTAAACTACCTGCCTTTAAAATTTTTTCAATATCTTCTTTGGGAATATTACATTTTTCATAACTCCTTACACTTTTTCTTTTCTCAATTACTTCAAACAATTCCATTTTTCCACCTCTTTTTTAAAATTTCTTATTTCCAAAAAAGTCATACAAAAAGGGTCCATCAAATTCCCATTTGTAAACTTCTTCTATTGTTGTCTCTGAATCCTTTAAACTCCCTCTTGATACTCTCAAATAATCCATCAATCCTTTAAAATATCCAACTTCCTGACCTTTTCCAACTATAAAATCTCCATTATTTGATAAACTTCCCTCTTTTATCTCTCCCTCTTTTACTGTCTTTGCTTCTTTTCCATCAACATATATTTTTGCTGTCTTTTCTTCTCTGTTAACCTCTAAAAGTATGTGATGCCATTTACCATCATCTATTCTGCTTTCTGTATTTATCCTAAAATAATCATTCTGTCCATATCCAAGTTTTAAATTTATCCCTCCGTCCTTTAAATATACCGAATAACCTTTACCATCTTTCATCTTTTCTACAAGTCCTCCATCTTTCTTCTCTGCCTTTATAACCATCTCTATTACAAAACTGTTTCTATCCATATCCACTGTCTGTCTCTTACTGCCAGGATAAATAACTGTTGAATTTTTACCTATATCTCCATATTTAAAATCACCTGTATATACAAAAGAATAATCCTTTTTAATCTCACTATCAGGTAATATACAATAAACTTTTTCTCCATCAAATTCAAGTGCTCCTTCTACCCAGTTTTCAAGTATCCCTGCTTTATAATTTTCCTCTACTACATTCATACCTTTTAAGTTATTCCAAGGAACATATTGATACATATCTCTTTCCATATATTCATCACTGTAATAAAAATTCTCGCCAAATATAATTGATGGGTCTTTTCTATTTCTGTAAAAATTCCATTCCCCTACAACCTTATAAAGTGAATACGGAACAAAAAACTTAATACTGATACTTTTAGCATATTCCTTTATCATATCTTCAAGTTTTTCAGGTGGATTTTCCTTTACAACTCCTACTTCATTTCTTAATCCGTTTAACATAAGTAATTCTTTTGAAAATTCTTCTGGTTTTGATAAATATCTCTGACCACTTGCAAAATTTCCAAGTCCTCTTTTTGGATTATTTACATAAAGTATATTGTTTAAGTAAGCAATTGTATCATAACTATCCTGTTCAATTTTTGAAGAACCCGATGCTTGATGGTCAAAAACAACATCACTTATATCACATATGAAATTCCCGAGATACCATGCTCTCTGAACTCCATTCAATAGAGGTTGTTTTCTGAAAGCACATCCAAATTTATATGCAAAATTGTTAAAATATGCGTGAAGATATGAACCGACCTCCATATAGGCAGCAGCATTACATAAAGTACTTCCAAGTTGATTACTCTTTCCTATAGCAATATTATTGAAGAAATATCCTTTATACTGACCGTCTGAATAATAGGCAAATCCAAAGTTTCCAGAATTGTAATTAAAATCCTTTCTATTATCTATATGCCATACATAATTGCCTCTTCTCGGTCCAACAGGATTTATCACGATGTTATTATAAACAAAAACAGGTCCTCCCTGCCAAACCTCTATACCTCCATAATCATTTGAATTTAAAAGACAATCCTTAACTTTATTATGATGAATGAAAACTTTTATAAGAGGAACATCTCTTAAATCATGGTGTTTCCCCAGAAATACATCAATACCTCCTCCATAACATCTTTCAAGAATATTCCCTGCTATTTCTGCTGTTTCTACCGAATGAAACTCAATTGTAAAAGGTGTATAATCTCTTAACGGTCTTATTCCATCGCAGTAAAATTTATTCCTCAATACTCTAATATTTCTGACTCTGCCAAGAGGTGGTATAGTTTGTCCCCATGATTGACTATCTTTAAATTCAAGAGCATTATGGTCTGTATAAGAGAATTCATTATCTGATACTTCAATATTTTCAATTACACCACTTCCTTCTTGTGCAAAAAATCTTATACCTTTTGTTAAATATTCAAATTTACAGTGGTGTATTTTTATATTCTTGCATGTTCCTGTTGCCCTTATAGCAGAAGTATATACTTCAAATGTATCACGCCATCTCAACATAATATCTGGAAGTGAATTGTTAAATCTGAAATTTATACCAGAAATCTCTATATTTGACTGGTTTGATATTTCTAATAATGTAAATTCTTTTGCAAGTTCTATTGTTTTTGTATTCGGGTCTTCATCTTTTGGTAATCTGATATATAATCTCTTTTTTGATGTGTCATAGAAATACTCTCCCGGTGAATCAAGAAATTCAATTTTATCCTCTATAAAATATCTGCTTCCTTTAACAGGTGGTTGTCTCCATCCACTGCTAAAAGTTATTTCATTTGTTTGAGGATTGTAGTTTATAATTTTTGTAGGTGTAGGTGTAACAATTAAATTATCTCCTTCTGTCCATACGGTTGCACCTCTATAATAATTAGGGTCTGGATTTGTTAAGTTTTTTGAGTCCTTTCCTATTAAATTTCGTCCTTCCTGACGCACTCTTTCCCATGCCCACCAGTTCTTTATAACATCATCAGGGTCATTGGGGTCTTCCTCCCAGTTTGGCTGTCTGGCTATAGGAATTCTTGTTACTTTTTCTCCTTCTATAAGCCATACACTTCTTGGAATAAAATCTCCTTTTAAATCAATGTACCATATCTTATCAGATTCAGGAGCATTTAATCTTTCTGTGTTTTTCTTCCATCCACCTTCTATTTTAACAGAACCATATATATATGCCTCTCCTCTTCCCCAGTCAGGGTCAACTGTCAGTATTATTAGATTGTTTTCCTCTCCTGATTCTTTTGCTATCAATTTTCCTCTGTATATCACTCCTTTTTTAAATATATATGTATGAATCCCTTTACATTCTTTTGCTTTACCTTCTGCATTCTCGTCCCATGGGTGATGTTTCCATGGAGTATTTTTTGTAAGTCCGTCATTATTATCATTCCCATTCTCAAAATCAATATATCTTACTGATAACCCTTTTTTGAAAACAAATGGTTTCGGTTTCCATTTTATATCACCATCAGGAGTTATCTCACAGTGTCTCTCTTCCCATGAAAAATTACTCTGGGCAAAAGAAAATAAACAAAACATAAACAATAAACTTAAAACCTTCTTAATCATATTTTACCTCCTCTTTTTTAAATTATAAATTTCAACTGGATTATCATAAAAAATTCTTTTACAAAGATTTTTTGCTTCCTTTAATGTCAAATATCCTTTATCTATTTTTTCTGTTAAAACCCTCATAAGACAATCTATAACAAGGGAATACTTACCATAACTCCATTCACAGCAGTATGCATCTGTTGCGAGAAAAATCCATTTATTTGAAGGTAATGCCTCAATTCTTTCACTTATCATTCTTTCTATATAGGAAGGATAAAGATTATGCCACCAGAAACCAAGTAAAGAGACATTTGGAAGCATCCTTGCAAGTATTGTTAACTCCTGATTTAAATTTTCAACACAGTTATAAATGTTAAAATTCACTCTGTCAAATTTTTTAAATATTTTAAGAAGTGAAGGAATAGTTTTATCTGAATATATTGCAAAACTCTCTCCCAATCTTAATTTAAATCCAGTTCCTCCAAAAGCACCCCATAAAGCACCAAGATATATCTGAAATGTTATATTTTCTGACTTGAGATTGTTTAAAATTGCATCCAGAAAATAACTCATAATCTGATTCATCTCTTGATTTTCAAGATTTTCACCTTTCAAATATTTATTGTAAAGAATTTCAATTGAATTTTCCTGATGTGGTAAATATTCAAAAAGATAATCAAAAGCAACTCCAATCCCTCTATATCCAGATTTAATTATTTCTTCAATAAACTTTAAAAGTTTTTCATTTACCTCATTAAAATTTTTAGTTTTTCTGTCAGAAATAAATTCAAGAAATCCCTGTCCTAAAATTGGTCCAAAGGATAATCCTTCGGGTAAAATTTCAAAAAAATTATTTTCTCCTTTATTATATTCTTCTTTTCTTTCTCTGATTACTTTACAGCAAAAAACCTTTTCAATTCTTAATTTTTCTTTCAATATTTTATCCTTCCAGGATAGGTCTTTCCTTGTTTTTTCTATTTTCTCCTGTATTTTCATAAGAGAATCTTTATTTATTTCGTCTACACCGTATAAATCCTTGAAAATTTTTTTCACACACCAGATATTTGTTGTGTTTTCAATAAAAGTGTAGTATTTTAAGAAGTAATCAATTTTTTCTTCAAGCGTTGCTGAAGAATTAAAAAAGTTATCATCTCCTCCTGCTGAATGAAATTCTCTTCTGATAAAATGGTAAAAAATTATATCCTCTATACTTTTTGCCTGTGGAGAAAAGGGATTTAGATGGGAATGAATGTCAATAAGTGGTATATCTTTAATTTCTTCTTTAAGTTCTAACATTATTCTCTTTCTCATGTCCTCAGTCCTTTCCTTCAATTTCTTTTTTTATAATTTTTTCAAGTTGCTCAACTGTCGTTTCAAAAATTTTCCTGCCACTTTCAACAGTTGCATCTCTCGGGTCTTCTTCATCTCTTACTGTAAAATCTTCTGTCGGAGTTCCTCTAAAAGTTAAATCATCTACAATTGCAAATTTTTTATTTTTCAGTTTTTCAGGTTTTTGAGGAAGTTTTTTTAAATCAACACATTCAGGATAAATACTCATAATTGTTTCTGTTTCTTCCTTTGTTGCATGAGACCATTTTGAATTCGGGAAATTTAAAGCAGGAAAAATAGTAATAATCTTAACATCCCTTTCTCTCTCAAACTCAATTTTCAATCTTCTTATAACATTTACATGATTTTCGCCTCCATGTCCGTTCACAATAATGATGGTTTTATAATTCCACTTTTCAATCAGCATTTCAAGAATATTTCTCAATAATACTGCAAAAACTTCTTCTTTGAAATATAAACTTTTTAAAGAATTATCTGGAAAATCCATCCCTATAATATAATCATCTTCTTCAAACCCAATATTTTTAAGCATCTGTGGGCTTCTTTCTCTTTCAGTACCGATATAAAAAGTGGGAAGTACCACTCCACCAATTCTTTTTGCAAGTTCAATAGCAACATATTCTGCTCTTAAAGGATCCACTCCAAGTGGTAAATGTGGTCCATGCCATTCAAGAGGACCAATAGGTAAAAATATTATACCGTTTTCATCTCTTTCTTTTATTATTTCATCTGGTCTTAAAAACTGTATCTGTTTTTTATGGTCTTCCATAAAAATCCCTTTCTTAATTTCTACCCTTTCAGTTAATTTTAATGGAGTATATATGTTCTTTTAGAGGAGGAAAGTGGTCTATAAATTTTCCGTCTTTTATCTTTATCGTCCTGTTTTCATCTATAACTTCAACTTCTCCATCCTTTATTCCCTCAATTTTTATCTCAAATTTCCCACCTTTTATCAACTCAAGGTTCTGAGCAAAAATAAAAATCCTATCATTATACAAAGTTGCTTTGAAATGACAATTCAAACCATGCTCATTTTTCATCTCAATGTTTCCCTGATAGGGTGGAGAGAGTATAGCAGAAGATAATCTTTTTATCTGTTCATTCAATTTTTTCAATTCTATTTTCATCTCTTCACTTAAAGCAAATGGATTATTTCCAACAGACCATGTACATAAAAGTTGAGAAATGCCCGGGACTTCTTTAATATTTGGAATCCATGAAGAATGAGTATAATAACCAATCCCTTTTGCACCTTTAATTATCGCCATCCATACTTCTGCTCTTGTATGATAGGGAAGAACTTCTTTCTGTGTTTGTGGTTCTATATTTCTATTACCTTTTGTTGTCTCTATCCATACAAATACGGGTTTATTTTCAGTAAGTTTACAAAGTGTTTCTGTTCCTTTTGGTACATAAGTTAAAAAATCATAATTATTCAGTTCATAAACAGGATAAACTCCAAAACCAACGATATCACTGTTTTTTATATATTCAGGATAAATTTTCTTTTTTGTTTCTTCATTCCATCCCATAATTGGTAATCCTTCCATAAAATTTGAAGTTAGTTTAAGAATAACTGGTTTTGTTCTATCTTTCTGTTTAATCTCATTATACCTCTTTGTCCATTCCTCTACACTTACTTTTTGAAGAACTGGTGGATTTCTCAAAATATTATTTCCATTTTTATCATATGCTTCAATTTCTCCAATTGAACCATAGGTCTCTTCATGTTTGTAAATATCCACCACTTTGCATATTAAAGTGGAAAGTTTTACAGGTTGAGGGAGTTGAAATTTCTGAACTATACCTCTTTTCTCCTGAAGTGTTGCTCTCAATATCTCTGTGTCATCATCTGCAATAAAGGAAACAACTTTAGGACTGGATAAAGTAGAAGCGACAGTTATTGCTATACCAACTCCATAAATTTCAACCTCTTTTGTCAGGTTTATTATAACTTCTGCATTTTGAAGCGGGTCAAGAACTGTCCATGAAAAAACATTTCCATCAAGAATTCTTGAAAAAGGAGTTTTAGGATTTACCCTTAATCCTTTTCCTGGTTCTACTGATACCTCGTAAACAGGAATTCTTTTATCTGGTTCATCTTCAATATACCAGCCAAAAAGATTAGGATGTGATATAAGTTGAGATGAAAATTTAAGTATTCCGTATGCGCCATTTTCTTTTAATTTTTCAATGTATTCCCTGTCTGATAGTTTACTTCCATTTCCAAAAAATGTGTTTATTCCTATTGATACAGCATCTTTTATTTTTGTTTCATCCTGATTGAAAATCATTATAGGGAAAAAACTTTTCCCATTTATAAGTATTTCATTATTTTTGCCTATTTCAAAAGATTTAATTGGCTCATTTTCTGAAAAAGCATACAAACATAAAGTAATAAGAAATATCGTACAAAAGAATTTAAAAAACAAACCTTTCTTCCTCCCCTCTTTTTTTCATTTCTACTCCCTCTTTTTGTTTTTTACTTTACAACGTTTAATATGGGAACTTTTCATCAATATTTGAATTTGAAAGTTTAACAAGAAAATCTGCAATTCTATCTGTTACAATTTCAAAGATTTTCTTGCCTTTTTCTTGGTTTGCTTTCTTTGGATTCCCACATCCTGATTCTTTTGTTAGTAAATGCCAAGGACTTACAGTATATACCCATCCTTTTTTCATCTCTTCAAATCTCGGCTCATTTATTTTACCATCATCTGCCCATTCAAGATGGACAAGTTCTGGATATATATACATTAAAACACTTGTTTCTTCTTCGTGTGCATGGCAACCACCTTTCTCTTCAATAATTTTTTCTGTTATATCTCTTCTTACATTCCATGGCTCAATTAAAAAAATGTAAACGTTTGTTTTTCCATATAATTCCCTTAAAAGTGCTCTCATATCATTACCACCATGTCCATTTAAAATAACAAGTTTATAAATCTTATGACTTTCAAGGGAAAAAATGATGTCTTTTAATATTGTAAGTTGTGTTGTTGGATAAAAGTTTAAAGCAAGTGGAAATCTAAAATGGTCTGCATTATATCCAACAGGAATTGCGGGCAAAGAAATAACCTTTCCTCCCTTTTCATTTGCTTTCTGACAACTTACTTCTGCCATTTTATCAACTGTTAATGTATCACATCCATAAGGCAGGTGTAAATTATGTGGCTCACATGAACCCCATGGTAAAACAACTACTTCAACTTTCCCAAATTCTCTTACCTCTTTTAATGTCATATATTGCAATTTTGATTTCATATTTTACTCCTTATTTCAAAGGTATTTTATATATGTGAACTTCGTATTTCTTGAATGTGTCTTTGAATTTACCATCTAATGACTTTATTTTCCTTCCTTCATCTATTACTTCTACCTCTTTCTCTCCACTTATTTCACTTACCTCAAAATTAACCTCTATACTATCTGGTTCTACTCCTTGATACTTTACCTCTGGCACTGGGTCTGGCTCTGTTATCCTTACTGCAAATATATAAACATTACCATCCTTTTCCCTTATCATTGTATCTACTCTCTTTAATGCCTCTTCTGCATCATCTTTAACTCTCCTATCTGGCTCTGGTCCAAGTACTATATCTTTTAACCTCTCTATCTGTTCTGTAAACTTCTTCATCGCGTTCCACCTAATTGTACTTTGGTCAAAGAATGGAAACCAAAGTATACCTTTTGCTCCATGAACTACATTCATCCATGACTCCATATATACCATCTCCTCTGTCGGTGTCTTCCAATCAGGGTCTTCTGCTCGCCTTCTATTTGTTATTATACAAGGTATTGTCGGAACTAAATCCTTTGTTAATTCTTTTATCTTTCCAACTGTAAATAGATAAGCAGCATAAGGTCCCATATCTGGCCAGTTAACTGCTGGATGGTCTCTATATGCAATTGGATAAGCATCCCAAGCAAGTATCTCTGTTATCCATCTCTTACCACCAAAAAAACTCTCTCCAAATTCTTCTAAACTTCCTATATAATCATATGGACGAGAGAATTTTCCTCCTGCCTGGTTAACTCTTAATCTATTCCAATCACCTGTATAAAGTTGGAATGTTAAATGTTCTGGGTCTTCAAAATGACATATATATTCCCAAGCAGCAATAACTGGTGGATAGACACTCACATATCTTCCTCCTAGTTCTGGTTCATCCTGCCAACTCCATGCAAGTAAATTCGGATGGTCTTTACATTTCTTTATATACTCTCTCATTATGTCTGGATTATGATTGAATTTCCATCTGTTTTTCTGAACACCTTGTGGCCACTCCTCTTTGGGAATTTCATAACCCCCTCTGTGTGGACCCATTACATATAAATCATACTCTTTCGCTGTGTTAAGATAATCTAAAAATGTCTCTGGTGTGTGCTTAGGATAATATCCTACACATACAAGACAGTTTATACTTGCATTATTTTTAAACATACTAATCTCACCTTTGTCGGTCATATAAGGTGCTATCGGAAAGAATAATTTACCATTTACCCAGATTGAATTGTTCTCATCTATCCCATATTTAGGCATACCTTCATATAACTTATCAAATTTTTCCTTCCATATACCCCCAGGTATCCTTTCCCCTTCTTTATCATATAACTCCGCTATTAACTCATATGAATCTTTCGGTAATTCCACCTGTCTTAATAATACCTTCTCCTCTTCTCCTAATCTGTCTTTCTCCAATAATACCTTTTTCGTCCCTGTCTTCTTACCTATTACACTTACCTTCAACTTCGTCTCATTTCCCCTAAATTGTTTAGGTATCTGTATGTATAAATATTGTCCTATCCTTCCATGAAATTGTGCATGCTGTACTTCAAATCCGGCTATCGGTGCTTCTCCTGTTACCTTTATCTTTACTGAACCTGTTGATACTGCTATCGGTGGTTTTGTAGGTATACCATCAGGATTAAAACTGTCAAATACTGATACCTTTAACTTTACTTCAAATTCCCCTGGTTTCATAAAATTATGTAAACAACATATACCTTGTCTTGTAACTTTTGAGTTTGTTGGACTGAATCTTAAATATGTACCATCCCCAAAATCCCATTCATATCTCGCCATCTTCAATAACCTTTTGTCTGGAAATTCTGTCTTTGTACCACTGAAATATACATCCTCTCCTACCTCTACTTCTGTACTAGGTAAGACCTCTATCTTCACCTTTAACTCACTTGACCTATCAACTCCTGCTGGCTTCTCCTGACTTAATAAACTTCCTATAAAACTAACTACTACTACCAACCCAACTAAAATAAATACTTTCTTCATTCAATACCCCCTATTTTTTATCTTTTACTCCTTATTTCAAAGGTATTTTATATATGTGAACTTCGTATTTCTTGAATGTGTCTTTGAATTTACCATCTAATGACTTTATTTTCCTTCCTTCATCTATTACTTCTACCTCTTTCTCTCCACTTATTTCACTTACCTCAAAATTAACCTCTATACTATCTGGTTCTACTCCTTGATACTTTACCTCTGGCACTGGGTCTGGCTCTGTTATCCTTACTGCAAATATATAAACATTACCATCCTTTTCCCTTATCATTGTATCTACTCTCTTTAATGCCTCTTCTGCATCATCTTTAACTCTCCTATCTGGCTCTGGTCCAAGTACTATATCTTTTAACCTCTCTATCTGTTCTGTAAACTTCTTCATCGCGTTCCACCTAATTGTACTTTGGTCAAAGAATGGAAACCAAAGTATACCTTTTGCTCCATGAACTACATTCATCCATGACTCCATATATACCATCTCCTCTGTCGGTGTCTTCCAATCAGGGTCTTCTGCTCGCCTTCTATTTGTTATTATACAAGGTATTGTCGGAACTAAATCCTTTGTTAATTCTTTTATCTTTCCAACTGTAAATAGATAAGCAGCATAAGGTCCCATATCTGGCCAGTTAACTGCTGGATGGTCTCTATATGCAATTGGATAAGCATCCCAAGCAAGTATCTCTGTTATCCATCTCTTACCACCAAAAAAACTCTCTCCAAATTCTTCTAAACTTCCTATATAATCATATGGACGAGAGAATTTTCCTCCTGCCTGGTTAACTCTTAATCTATTCCAATCACCTGTATAAAGTTGGAATGTTAAATGTTCTGGGTCTTCAAAATGACATATATATTCCCAAGCAGCAATAACTGGTGGATAGACACTCACATATCTTCCTCCTAGTTCTGGTTCATCCTGCCAACTCCATGCAAGTAAATTCGGATGGTCTTTACATTTCTTTATATACTCTCTCATTATGTCTGGATTATGATTGAATTTCCATCTGTTTTTCTGAACACCTTGTGGCCACTCCTCTTTGGGAATTTCATAACCCCCTCTGTGTGGACCCATTACATATAAATCATACTCTTTCGCTGTGTTAAGATAATCTAAAAATGTCTCTGGTGTGTGCTTAGGATAATATCCTACACATACAAGACAGTTTATACTTGCATTATTTTTAAACATACTAATCTCACCTTTGTCGGTCATATAAGGTGCTATCGGAAAGAATAATTTACCATTTACCCAGATTGAATTGTTCTCATCTATCCCATATTTAGGCATACCTTCATATAACTTATCAAATTTTTCCTTCCATATACCCCCAGGTATCCTTTCCCCTTCTTTATCATATAACTCCGCTATTAACTCATATGAATCTTTCGGTAATTCCACCTGTCTTAATAATACCTTCTCCTCTTCTCCTAATCTGTCTTTCTCCAATAATACCTTTTTCGTCCCTGTCTTCTTACCTATTACACTTACCTTCAACTTCGTCTCATTTCCCCTAAATTGTTTAGGTATCTGTATGTATAAATATTGTCCTATCCTTCCATGAAATTGTGCATGCTGTACTTCAAATCCGGCTATCGGTGCTTCTCCTGTTACCTTTATCTTTACTGAACCTGTTGATACTGCTATCGGTGGTTTTGTAGGTATACCATCAGGATTAAAACTGTCAAATACTGATACCTTTAACTTTACTTCAAATTCCCCTGGTTTCATAAAATTATGTAAACAACATATACCTTGTCTTGTAACTTTTGAGTTTGTTGGACTGAATCTTAAATATGTACCATCCCCAAAATCCCATTCATATCTCGCCATCTTCAATAACCTTTTGTCTGGAAATTCTGTCTTTGTACCACTGAAATATACATCCTCTCCTACCTCTACTTCTGTACTAGGTAAGACCTCTATCTTCACCTTTAACTCACTTGACCTATCAACTCCTGCTGGCTTCTCCTGACTTAATAAACTTCCTATAAAACTAACTACTACCTTCAAAAATATCACCTCTTATTATAAGAAAAATACCAATACCAGGGTCAAAGAGAGTTGCTTTTGCTCCAGGTAATGGTAGTCCGTGGTCTGTTGTAAAAATTATTATTGTTTCATCATAAAGTTTTGTTTCCTCAAGTGTTTTTATTATTTCACCAATTGCTTTATCAACTCTTTCAATTACGATATTAAATCCTGCAATATCTTTTTTAATTTCAATATCATCTGGTAAAAAATCAGGAACTTTTATATCCCTGTCAAAATTTTCAATAACAGGCCATGGAAGATGTGTTTCAAAAAATCCAGCAGAAATAAAAAATGGTTTTTTAGGATTTGATTTTAAATATTCAATTAAATCAATTACAACATCCATACAAGAATGAGTTTTGCTTTTCACTACTCTATTATATCCAAGTGTTTCTACTTTATTCCAACCTGTTTCATGCTGAATACCGAATAAAGTAGTTTCATATCCATTTTCTTTCAATATTTTTGGCAGGTAAGGTATATCATCCTTTAAAATAAAACCCCTGTGAGCAAGTCCATAAACACCATTATTATGAGGCATCAGACCTGAAAACATACTTGCTCTGCTTGGACTGCATTGAGGTGCTGTACAGAAGTAATTAGTAAAAATAATACCTTCTTCTGCAAGTTTATCAATATTTGGAGTATTTACAGGAGCATCATAACAACCAATATATCTTCCTGTATCGTGAGTTATTATGTGAAGTATATTCTTTTTAGAAATCTTTTACTCCCTTTTTTGCAACATTACTTTCATAAATACTTATAAATTTACTTACAGGATATACTGACATAAATAAATATCCTTTTTTATTGCTTTCTTCAAAATCAAGATACACATAAGTTGTTTTTCCCTTCCATGTAATTCTATTTGTTCCCGGTATCTGTGTATATCCTTTACCAAACTTTTCAATTGATGCTCTTTTTATTCTTTCAAAATTTTCTTTTCCTTTAATCGTTATAAGAATTTCACAGAAAACTTCATCCTGCCAGAAACCATATTCAATTTTTTCAACTTCAGTACCAGCAATATTTAAGTCCTCATTCTTTTTTGTATAATAAACAACTTTTCCTCCATATTTTGGATAACTTCTTGAAAATTCCCTTAAATATAGAGAAGAGATTTCCATTCCCCATGGATAATTTCTGAAACCATTTGGCTCACCTTCTTCAACTCCCCAGAAGGAAAAAAGTAGAGAAGATATGAATAAGAATAAAACACTCACCTTTTTTAATTTTTGTATCACATTTTCCTCCTTTTTTTAAAAATTATAACTCTTTTTAAGTGTTTTAAAAAATAATTTATTCTGCAGGAATTTCTATGAAGTTCCTGTTCTTTTTAAAATTTTTCCAGTTTATTTTATCGTTTTTTAAATAACAATCAAAAAATGCAACCACAAAATCCATTGCTCTCTTTCCAAAACCAACTCCATGACCACCTTTTTTTATTTTAATTAAAGTCACATCAACTTTATTTTTTTTCAATTTTTCAAAAAACATTTCACTTTGAGAATAAGGAACAATTGTATCTTCTTCACCATGCATTATTAAGAAAGGAGGTGAATTTTTACATTCATAAAAATACGGACTTACTTTTATTGCCTTTTTGAGATTTTCTTCAATTGGTCCACCAAGGAATTTAGAAATATATGAATAAGGTGAATTTTCATCATCAGATTTTTTTATATCTATAAGAAAATTTGTTCTGCCAAACCAATCACAAACAGCATTTACTTTACCTGAAAAACCATTCCAGCCACCTTTATCATTAAAAACATCATCTCCTGTAACACCAAGTAAAGCAGCAAGATTACCACCTGCTGAAGCACCCCATACACCGATTCTATTCGAGTCAATGTTATATTTTTCTGAATTTGCCCTTAAAAATCTTATTGCACATTTACAATCTTCTATCTGGCATGGAAATGCCACTTCATTACTCAATCTATAACTTATACTCACACAGAAATATCCTTTTTCTGCAAATGGTAAAAGTTTTGGTATTCCACTTTCTTTATTTCCTGAAATCCATCCACCTCCGTGAATAAAAACAATAACAGGCAATTTATTCTTTGTTTCAGAAGTTTTTATTATATCAAGCAAAAGATTTCTTCCTTTTACTTTACCATAAACTACATCTTTTATAATTTCAATTCTTTTTTCCATTATTAAATCTTATCTTTTAAATTTGCCATTTCAATTGCTGATAATGCTGCTTGCCAGCCCTTATTTCCTGATTTTGTACCAGCCCTTTCAATTGCCTGGTCAGTACTATCTGCTGTTATAACACCAAAGGAAACCGGAGTTTTACCTGAATAATTTGCCTGAGAAACTGCCCTTGTTATCTGTCCTGCAACATATTCAAAATGAGGTGTATCCCCTCTTATTATTGCTCCAAGACAGATAATAGCATCATATTTCCCACTTACAGATAATTTACCAAGTGCAAAAACCATTTCAACCGCTCCAGGAACCCATATAACTTCTATATTTTCGTTGTCTGCATTATGTCTTTTCAAACAATCCATTGCTCCTTCAAGTAATCTTGTTGTTATAAACTCATTAAACCTGCTTACAATTATTCCAAATTTTTTACCTTTTGCATCAAGATATCCTTCAGTTGTTTTCATTTTTCCCCCTTTTTTATTTTTCTAAACTTTTCTTACTTCTTGTTATCTGATACTCAATATTTGGTCTTCTTTTTTCAAGTATGGAGAAAAATATTTCAACATCTTCTTCAACTTCATAAGGAGATGTAAAACCAATTGTTATCATATCAATATCCCTTATGGTATTCACAACAAAATTAAGTCCTACAAATGGAGTAATTCTTCCTGCTGCAAATGGTTTTATTGTCATAACCGGTTTTTTTGCCTCATTTATAATTTTATAAATCCATTCAACCTCAATTTGGCATAAAAAACCAAGGGCATTATATATCTGAATATATGTTTCTACATCAAGACCAGTAGCATCTGCATAAATTACTGTTTCAGGAACATGCGTTGATAGTCCAGGTATCATTCCATATTCTCTTATTTTTTTTAACCATACTTCAATACCTTTTAAATTTTTCTCTCTTTTATTTACATAAGTATCTGTAACAGAAGTATGTGGCATACAGATTTTTGCACCTTTTTCTTTTGCCCAGTCAACCTCTTCAATCTTCCATGGAGTACATATATAAATTATATCTTTCCCTGTTTTATCTTTCGCTTTTTCAATACAATTTGTCAGAAATTCAACTGGAGGACCCATAACAGCATCAATCTCATTTTTTATACAGGTACATAATATATCAACAACTCTTTTTTCATCCATAAATTCTCTTATTGTCCTGTCTTTTGAATTCGTCTGATGAGAATAACCCAAAAACCAGTTTGTTCCACATAAAATCCTTGGAAGAGATAATCCTCCTACATTTGTTCTCGGCATTCTATTCATCCTCTCCCTCCATTTTTATCAAATGACCAAGTTTTTCTTTCTTTGCTTTTAAGTATTTCTCTGTATATGTATTTGGTTCTATTTCTATTGACACTCTTTCAACAACTTCAATTCCATAACCTGCAAGACCCACTATTTTTTTAGGATTATTTGTTAAAATCCGTATCCTTGTCAATCCAAGGTCCGTAAGAATTTGAGCACCAATCCCATAATCCCTTAAATCAGGAGGAAATCCAAGTTTTAGATTTGCATCAACTGTATCAAGTTTTTCTTCATCCTGAATTTTATAAGCCATTATTTTATTAGCAAGTCCAATTCCCCTTCCTTCCTGAGGAAGATAAACTAGAACTCCTCTACCCTCTTTTTCAATCATTTCAAGTGCTTTATGAAGTTGTTTACCGCAGTCACACCTTTTTGAATGAAAAATATCCCCTGTTATGCATTGAGAATGAACCCTTACAAGAATACTATCTTTTTCATCTTTAAGTTTCAAATCCCCTTTAACAAGTGCTATGTGATAATTATTTTCAATTTTATCTCTGTAAAGTATAAGTTTAAAATCGCCAAACTCTGTTGGTAAAAATGTCTCTACAACTCTCTTAACGAGTTTTTCTCTTTTTCTTCTGTATTCAATTAAATCCTTGATTGTAACAATTTTTAAATTATGTTTTTTAGCAAATTCAATAAGGTCTGGTAATCTTGCCATAGTTCCATCTTCTTTCATAATTTCACATATAACACCAGAAGGGTAAAGACCGGCAATTCTTGCAAGGTCAACACTTGCTTCTGTATGTCCTGCTCTTACAAGTACTCCTCCTTCTTTTGCCTTAATTGGAAAAACATGTCCTGGTTTTGCAAAATCAGATGGTTTTGAGTTCCTATCTATTAAAAGTTTTATTGTAAATGCCCTGTCATAAGCAGAAATTCCAGTTGTAACACCATAAGCAGCATCAACACTTACTGTAAAATCAGTTTCATGTAAAGCGGTATTTTCATCAACCATTGGAGGCAAATTGAGTTCTTTTATTCTTTCGGGTAAAAGAGCAACACATATCAACCCTCTTGCTTCTTTTGCCATAAAATTTATTAATTGGGGTGTAATTTTTTCAGAAGCAACCACAATATCACCCTCATTTTCTCTATTCTCATCATCAACAACTATTACAGGCCTTCCCTCTCTTATATCCTGGACAGCTTCTTCTACTGAACTGAAAATTTTGTCATTCATTTTTAACCTTTTTTCCACAATTTTTCCACAATTTTTACACTTTTTAAATCAATTATACCACAAAAAATAATATAAAGAAATTTTAACTGATGTTTTTCATTTTAAAGGGAGTATATATACAGAAGTTCTTCCTTTTCTATCAGAAGAAAAAATTATGTATTTACCGGATGGACTGAAAGATGGATGAACATGAGCAAGTTGATTCCTTTGAGGCAAACAGGAAGAGTCGGGCCAGCAAAGAATTTCTGATTTACCTGTTTCTAAATTAACAAGATAAAGTTCATTTTCTCCTACCTGTTGAACATCCGAAACAATCAACTTATTATCATATGAAATTGCTGAATGACCGAGTTTTCTTGTATCTGAATAAAAATGTTCTCTATAATCATTTCCATTTATATCAATTGAGGCAATAAAAACAGGTGTAAATGAAGGAACTGTTTTTTTATGAAAATATAACCTTTTATTTTCTCCATGTCCCCAGTATTCATGTGTTGCACGAAATCCAGATGGCATTACTAAAAAGGGTTCAAATTTTTCAGTTTCAAGATTTAACATCCATGCTCTTGCTCTTTCTGATGGTGAAAGTTTAAAATTATCCTGTCTATCTGGAAGTATATTGAATGTAAGTATAAATTCTTTTGAAGGACTTGCAATTAAATGAGAGACTTCTTTAATTTCCGAAGGTAATCTATATATTTCTTTTGTCTCTGGATTTTCAATTTCTGTGTAAACTATTCCTATTTTTCCATTTTTATCTTTAAAAAAACAGGCAATTTTTTTATTTTTTTCTGAAATAGCAGGTCCACCAAAAATTCCTTCCCAATCTTTATTCTTTTCTATTATAACCCTTTTTTCAAGAGTTTCTATATCAATACCTACTATTTTTTCTCCGTCATTAAAGACAACCTCTTTACCAAAACATGTAAAGTTATAACATTTTCCAAAGTTTTCTGTTATTTGAATAATATCATCCGATTCAATTTCCATTCTATATAACTCAAATTTACCTGTTCTATTAGAAGAAAAAATTATATACCTTTCATCAGGAGAAAAAGATTGAAAATACATATAAGTAGCAACACAATCACAACCTTCAATATAAATTTCCCATATTTCTCTTCCTGTTTTTCTATCATAAAAAATTTCTTTCTTCCCTTCTATTTTTTCCATTCTCAATCAAAATGGTAAAGTAAAACTGTATTCTTATCTTCTTTAAAATATGTCTTTAATGGTCTAAATCCATCATAATATCTTACATTATTTGAAATCCTCAATTCATCGATTACTCCTTCTCCATTTTTTATAATAAATTCTATACTATCTGGCATAGTTTCAAAATTTTCTATTTTCCAGTATTTTTCTATCCAGTCCCTATTTGTAAATCTTGTTCCCATACCATTTACAAAAATAGAGAAACTCTTACTTTTAAAACTATGTGTTACAACGATATGATACCATCTATCTTTCATAAAAGGTTTTCTACAACCTGAATAAGGGTCAAGTGGCCAACTTCTGAAATTATTCTCTCCTATAAGAAGTATGTTTCTATACTGAGTTCTATACCAAAGACCGCTTATAACTTTATCTCCTTTTTTAATAGATATCTCAGGAAATATATTGTCAGAAGAAGGTTTATACCAAAATTCAATTGTTCCTTCCATAAATGATTGTTTTTTCTTCTCTTCAGGAATTAAAATCTCAAATTTCTCATTTCTTTTAAGTACTTTCACTCCTCCAAGTTCCCATTTTTCTTCTTTTATCTCTTCAACTCTTTTCTCTATTATATCTTCTGGTATCTGAAAGAGTTTTTCTTTCTCAAAAGCAACAGGTATAAAATAACTTAACAATGAAGGCCAAATACTATCTTTTTTATATATATTGTCTTCAATCTTTTCCGCTCTATCTATCCACTGTTGTATTCCTTTTTCTTTTTTATCCTCTTGAACATAGAAATATAAAGGTCCTTTTATTCCTTCTCCTCCACAGGATGTATCAAGAACAATTTTTTCAGCATTTGTTGACCTTAAAGTAAAATTACCAGATGGATATATTTCACTGAATGTAATTTTAATTTTATATATCCCTTCTTCATTTCCTTTTGGAATTTCAAACTTCCCATAATTTGTCCTTTCACCCATAAAAACTAATTCTTCTTCAATAAGTGATATTTCATTTCCTTTAAGTATCTTATTTGATGGTGTTATAACTTCAATCTTAATTTCTTTTTCTTCAGGTTTTATATCTTTTGGTAAAACAGGATATGGATTGCATCTGTAGGAATATTCAAATTTTGTTGTTTGACCTTTTTTATGAATGAAATAAATAATAATTGGAAAATCTGCACTGTTAATCTCTATTTCTGGATACCTCTTTATTTCCTTACCATATTCATCAATCAATCTCATTAAAACTGGAAATCCAACTGTAATAAAATTAGGACTGTGTGCATCTATATTAAGTATCCCAGGGAAAAAATATTGTTCTGAGTGATATTCATTTAAATTTTTTGCTATTGAGACACTATTTTCATTTTTATTCAAATACCAGTCATATGATAAAACAAGATGTGCAACTGGAAATGTGTAAGAATGACAAGGCCAATTTTTGTAATAGTTTTCACATAATTTTTTCATTGCTTCTAAACCTTTTGTTTTCAAAGTAGAATGATAATAGTTAAGTAATGAAATAAAGAAATAAGGTGTTTGTGAAGGTTCTCCTGGGATTTCTTTTCCATCAGGTATTACTCCTGAAGGACTTTCTAAATTTATAAGATATTTTGCAAGTTCTTCCATTCTCAATCCTATATCTAAATCCCAACTTATTAAAAACAAATTATTTATCTGATTGAATAAACCATAACTACATCTTAAAGAACTACCATTTGAATTAATGAGATTAGCACTTTCAAACAGTTTTGGCCATTCTCTCCTTCTTGTTGTATCTAAAATCCCTTGTTTCCATGCTTTTAAAATATCTTCTGCTCTCTGCCAGTTCCCAAATAAATAATTATATAGCATTGCATTTGGATGAAAAGCCCAATGTAGATATGTAGCACCAGACCAGGTGTAATAGCAAGCATAATCATTGTACCCTGCATTCTCATATCTCATAGCAATATCTCCTACATAAACACAGTGTCTCCTCGCAAAATCATACCATCTCCTATCTCCACTTCTTAAATAATCTGTCCACCAGTACTCTGAACCTCCATAATTGTGATTCGCATATCTGTAACAACTATCAGCAACAAATTTCGCCTCATCTTTATTCTCTGTCTTTGTTAGAAGTTTATAGTAAAAATGTGGACCTGAACCATATTCCCAAAATCCATAATTACCACTCTTATCATCCAAATATAAAATTGTATCAACATATTCTTCTATTTTTTTCTCATAGAATGGATATTTTTCAGGATTTCTTACACTTGTTTTAAAAGGAATTACATCTGTCTCAATTATACTCCATTTTGGATGTGGTAATGATAAAACAGGTGTCTGAAAATGTTTATTCCCATTTATTACATTATCTATATCATTCCCGAAAGACAAATAAATCTCATGAGTTTTCCCATGTCCTTGAAAGTTTTGATACATATTTTGATACATTTCTCCTGTTCTGTTTTGATATCCAGGGGTCTTTAAAAATACATCTCCAAAATATTTGATTAAGTCCTCATTCCTGAAACTCAAAATCTGCTTTTCAAAATTACCTTCTTTAAATTTCTTTCTACTATCCCATAAATGAACTACCATTTTATTATCATAAAATTCAAAACTCTTTGGAAAAAGTTTCCAACTATCCTTTAAACAAAGTGAAATTATATCTCTTTCTCCTTCTATTCCAAACCAGTATCCTATTTTCTCAAGTTGCTTATTCATCTCCCATTCTTCCTCATCTCCAATATAATTACTATAAATGCCACCTGATGTCTCAAACTGCCCATGATGATTGTATAAACCCTGAAGCATAAGGTATTTTTTCTTTGGATTTATTCTCTCTTTAAAATATTTATCTTTTTCACTCTCTGATATGTCAAAATATATAAAGTCATTCTTTTTCTTTAAAAGAGATATTGACATCCCTATGTCTTTAAACTGATATATATAAGAGTCCTTGTCCATAAACCAAGTATGTTCAATTTTAATCCCTTCTCCTTCACTATAAAAAATGAACCTTATCATATATTTACAAAGTTGTTCTCCTTTTTCTGTCAAATAATCACCAGTTACTTTTATAACCCCAAAAATCTCTCCTTTTTTCTCTATCTCATACTTAATCTCTCCTTTTAAATTTGAATAAAATTTATCATCCTGGTCTATTAAGTAGTTTGTTATCCCGCCTATTATTTTCTCTTCTTCTGTATATACATTATCTTTATTTCTATCCCAGTATATCTCTTTTATTATTTCTTGTCCCCCAAAAATAACTTTTATTCTCCCTGTATCAACATCTATTTCATTTCCCTTTTCTTCTATTTTTATTGGTTTTGTTATCTTCTCTTTTTTTACTTTTGTCCCATATTCTAATATCAATGGAGAATTATTGTAAGAATTTTCTTTTAAAAAATCGCCTGCCATATTGTAATTCCCTTCTATATCACTTATAAACCTTAATTTTAACCACTTTATGCTCCCTTCTGGTTTCCATCTTGTCACTACTTCTGCTTCTGATATTATTTCTTTTCCTGTATTCCTATTTATTAACCTTATGTTTTCAGGACTGAATAGATGCCCCTCAGGAAAAGGGATTGATGTCTCTACTAGATAATTCTTTATCTCTCCTTCTGGATTGTCTAAAAATATTGGAATTCTGTTTATTTCAGGTGGTTCTTTTGTATTTTCTGATAATCTGTTTGAATAGTAAAAAGTAACTGAATTTATTTCCTTAAAGTTCTCAACTGAAATTTTATATTCAACCAAATCCTTTTCCCTTTTCAAACCATCTAAACTTAATTTGAAAATAAAAGCACGACTTTTTATATCTGAAGGTGGTATTTTATATTCTTTTACTGCTTTTTTACCTTCATAAATCTTAAATATTATCGGCTCTTTTATCTCTATATATGGTTTATCTATTCTTAAATATCCTAAAATTCCCTTATCATCTCTGTAATATCTTTCCCTCAATAATGTAAATAAATGACCCTCCGGAATAAAAATATCTGTAAATGTTGAACCTATATTCTCTCCATTTAAACTGAATACCAATTTCAATCTTGTATATCCACTTATAGGTATTTTATATCTCATTTTAATTTCATTCTCTCCTGGTAAAAGATTAAAATTATTACCATTCTCATTTACAACTTTATCTCCTGAAATAATCTCTGCTTTCATCCCTAAATTCAAATTTTCTCCTGTTTTATTCTCAAATTTCAAACTTATCTCATTCTCCCCTTTCAATAAATCTCCAAAATTGACTTCTTTAAAGGTATATTTCTCATTCTCAAGGTCTATTATCTCCCATCCTGTCTTTAAGTATTTCTCCCCTCCCATCCTTCTTATCCTTATACCAAATTCTCCTCCTTTTACTATCCCTAATTCTGAATATGGAATCTTTATCTCACTTATAAATATCTTTTTCTCTTTATCATAACTTGTCTTTATATCATTGAAATTTACCTGTCTGCTTAATATTCCACTACTTGTTATCTCTCCTTTTCCATCTCTTACAATGCCAGGTGTTTTATATGTCGCATTTATATTATTTGAAAAGATATTTATTTGATAATATGAATCACTTAATTTTACATATGGTGTTATCCAGACCTCTATCCTTTCTGTCTCTGTATAATCTTCTGCTAAAATACTTAAATAAAGATTCTCACTATCACATAAAATTTTTGAACTGGTTAAATTTAAATCACATATTTTAACTGCTTTTTCCCAATCTACTTCATTTATCTGCCCATCTACATTAATAGTTACTCTTCTCTCTGAAATTTTATGTTTAATGAGCGCAGAAACTGTATCTTCTTCTTCATAAAAAATCCTCGGTATTATCTCTACTCCCTTTGCATTCAAAATTAAATTCAAAAATATGAAAATAAAAACGACCCTTCTCATATATACCCCTTTTTAGGGTAAATTATTCTGTCTTATACTCCATACAAGAGCCCAATCATTACTTGTAGAAGAAGTAGTACTAGTTAAGTTGCAATAGTAATGTTTTGAATCATCTATCCATTTAACTGAACCATCAAAAAATAAGGCATTAAACCCTGATATAAGATATGTCTTTGCTACTGGGTCTATTTCCGGTGCTCTATGATGAATTATATAACTCCTCTGGTCTGTATTACCAGGAACAACAGACCACAAATCAACAACCCATGGAGCACCAATTTTTGCTCCTTTACTTAATTTCGCCCAGCATGGTGGTCCTGTATCAAAAGGAACCGGGCTTGAACCACTATATAAAGGACAATTTACTCCATAGGCAGTATTCGCTGAATAACTGCATACAGTGTTTTGACCAGGAATTTCAAATGTATTTTTATAATGAGAAAGTTTTTCTCTTCCATATATTCTTATATAATAAGGACCATATACTGATGGACAAATTAAAACCTTTGGGTCTTGTATATATCTTCCTCTTCCTGTGTTCTGCCATCCCATTAATAAAAAACCAAGCATATTATACTGGTCTATTCTGGATGAACCAGAAACAAAAGTTCCCCAAATTTGAGCCCCAGAATTTGTTCTTTGTTTTGGAGGAAGATAATCATCATAATCCTGGGCATACATAATAGTCGCAAGTCCTATCTGTTTTAAATTATTCATACATACAGTCCTTCTTGCATTTTCTCTTGCTCTACTT
This sequence comes from bacterium, assembly GCA_035371905.1. Classification (NCBI taxonomy): domain Bacteria; species bacterium. The sequence goes on from DAORXQ010000003.1 coordinate 23,740, forward strand.
AAAGCAGGTAAAAGCATCGCAGCCAAAATCGCTATTATCGCAACCACAACAAGCAATTCTATCAGGGTAAAACCTGCCTTTTTTAAAAATACTTTTTTCATATTTCACCCCCCCCTATTTAATTTTATCCCATAATAATTTTCATTTTAGTAAATAATTCCTTCCAATTTCTCTTTTAAATATCAACTTTAACTTTCATATATACTTTATCTCAAAACCAAGAATTTGTCAATAGAAGTAAAAACAATTTATAGACAATGGATTTAAAAATTTATAAAAAAGTACCCAAAATTTTGATTTTAACAAAAATCCTTTTATGTTAATATAGTTATATAAAATTTGGAGTAAGAAATTAAAATGAAGAGAAAATTAGAAGAGACAACGATTCTTTTTATCAGTACAGTTAAATGGAGTTTTTTAGCAACAATAGTTGGGATAGGTGTTGGAATATCAACAACTATATTTCTAAAGGTATTAAATTTAAGTATATATCTGACGAACCGCTATTCTTATTACTATCTTTTTTTGCCTATTGCGTTTTTCATAAGTGCTTTTATCATTCAATATTTAGCACCTGAAGCAGAAGGACATGGAACAGAAAAGGTTATTGAAGCAATACATAAATATTCCGGTAAAATAAACCCTTTGGTTATTCCTGTGAAACTTATTGCATCAGTTATAACAATTGCTTTTGGTGGTTCTGCCGGAAAAGAAGGACCATGTGCTCAAATAGGTGCAGGAGTTTCATCTGTTTTTGCTGATATATTAAAGTTTGATGATGCTGACCGTAAAAAACTAGTTATATGTGGTATAAGTGCTGGTTTTTCATCTGTTTTTGGAACACCATTAGCAGGTGCTATCTTTGGCATTGAAGTCCTTTTTATAGGAACTCTTTTATATGATGCCCTTTTACCATCCTTTATTGCAGGTATTGTAAGTTATCATACCTCTTTGAAACTTGGAATTACATATTTTTACCATCCTTTAAAGTTTAATACTGTTTTAAGTGAAACTTTCTTAATAAAGGTTATTATTTCTGGAATTTTTTTTGGATTTGTTTCTTTCCTTCTTATTGAAACGATGAGATTATTCAAAAACTTATCTTATAGGATACATTTATGGAAGCCATTGAAGGGTTTAATCGGTGGCTTTATTTTAATTATTTTAACTTTTATATTTTCAACACAATATCTCGGACTAGGTTTTGAAATAATCAAGTCAGCCATTGAAGGGAAAGAAGTTCTTCCGTTTGCATTCATCCTAAAAATTATCTTTACCTCAATTACTCTAAACTTTGGTGGAAGCGGTGGAGTGATAACTCCAATATTTTTTATAGGAGCAACTTCTGGAAGTGCATTTACAAATTTAATAGGTCTTGATAAAACAACACTTTCTTCAATTGGTCTTGTTAGCATTCTTTCCGGAGCAACAAATACACCTATTGCTTCAAGTATTATGGCTATAGAACTTTTTGGTCCAGATATTGCTCCCTATGCTGCACTATCATGTATTATCAGTTTTTTAATAACCGGTCATAGAAGTATTTATCCATCTCAAATACTTGGTTTCAGAAAATCCCCATCTATACAGGTTGAAATTGGTAAGGAAGTGGAAGAAATAAAACCACATGTTCAACGAAGAAAAAAAAGTTTAATGAATATAATTTTTACAGTTAAAAGAATAATTAAAGAAAAAATTTCTAAAGATAAAAAATGAAGCTGAATTGTGCAATCACTTGACAAATTAAAATATTGAGGGTATCCTTTTAAGAAAGGGAAAAAATAGAGAATGGTGAATATAGAGTTTTTAAAAAATATTTACAAAAATGAAAAAAAATGTATTTATCTCTTCTTGCTTTTTTCAATTTCAATTTTCAGTGAAAATTATATTTCAAACTTAAGGGAAATACCTGTAAAAAAGCCATTCTGCCTTGCAAGACCAATCAAAGAAAAACAGATATCAATAAAAATTTATCTTGATAGATTTATTTATTTGGACACAGATAAAGACGGACAAGCACTTATTGTCATTAATCCTCCGAATTTACTTTATGATGGTAAATTAAAAAACTATATAATTCAAGTTTATAAAGAAGGGGATAAAAATAGTCCTCTTGAAATAGAAATAAAAAATTCAGACCATTTTGGATTTGATATAAACATACCTTTATTTCCAATAGGAGAAACAAATATAAAGGTAAAATTACTTGATGATAAAAGAAAAGAAATATGTGAGACAGATGTAAAAATTATAAAAGAGAAGAATGAAAATAAAATAGAAAAATATGCAGAAATACCTTTAATTTTAACAGAAGGAGAGGATTTTGGGGATGAAAAAAATATACCAATATCAACAGGAATTCCTTTGCCTGATGGACTTCTTGAAAATAAATGGAACATTAAACTTTTTGAAAATGGAAAGGAAATTCCTGTCCAAACAAGTGTAAGGAGTAAATGGAGTAAAAATGGTTGTATAAAGTGGCTTGGGATTGATTTTCTTGCAAATTATAATGATGGAGTTCCTTCAAATTATTTAATTAAAGTGGGAGAAAAAAGTAGTTTTAATTTATTAGATGAGGTAAAAGTTAATGAAAATGATGAAATAATTGAAGTTGAAAATGGAATATTAAAATTTAAGGTTTCAAAAAAGAGATTTCATCTTTTTGAAGAGGTTTGGGTTGATAAGAATAAAAATAGAAAATATGAGGAGGATGAAATATTTATAAAAAGTGAAGATACTGATGGTCCTTATTGGATTGATGAAAAAGAAAAAATATATAGAATGTGTCTTGATGGTGATGTGAAAGTTAAGATAGAAGAAAAAGGTCCATTGAAAACAGTTATAAGGGCAGATGGATGGGCAATTAGTAATGATGGAGAAAAAGCAGGGAAATTTGTAACAAGAATTATTGTATTTTCTGGTCAGTCAGAAATTCAGGTAAACAACACATTCATAATAACATGGGATACACTTGAAGAAGGGAAAAGGATAAGAGACATAGGAATAACAACGAGTTATAAAAATTTAGGGAATAATTTAAAATCAATACCTCATGAATGGTGGAGAGAAGGTTTTGAAATTCCTGAAAATAGAAGTATTTATTTTCTTGCAGATAGATGGAACAGTTTTTATATAAAGGATAGTAAGGATGAAAAGGTTTTACAAAGTTTTTTTGGAACATTTACTTATAGTGAGAGTTTATATGGGAAAAATTATTTTAATTGGTTTGGAGTGATGGGAGAAAATGGAGGAATAGGAATATCACAGAGACATTTATTCCAGTTATTTCCTAAAGAAATAGAGATAAATAGAAAATCAATTATATGGCATGCCTGGCCTTATCATTCAACTGAGATGATAAAAAGTGGTCTTGATATAGGTGATTATGTGAATTTAAGATTTCTTCATCAGGGGAAATTACTTGATTTTCAGATACCGGAGGAATATTTTAAAGCAATGAATTTATTTAAAAGTTTAACACCTGATAGAAATTGGAGATGGGGAGGAGAAAAAAGGAAAGGATATGGAACAGGAGTAGCAATAACAGGAGAATTATTATATATTTTTGATGTAAATTCAAAGGAAAAAGGGCAGTACAGTATGTATATGACAAGAAGGGCAAAAATTTTTGAGAAATATCCTCATGCAATATCTAACCCTGAATGGACAAGAAAAACAGAAGTTCTTGAATCAATTGTTGGAATTATTGACCCGAAATATAAACAGATAAAAGAAGGAATATCTTCTGCTTTTGATAGAGTATGTGCAATAATTTCTGATAATAAAGAATATGGACAGTTTATCTGGCCTGATGGACATATCTATTATACTCCTGGTGGAAGTCCACCTGCATTACATAGAGCAAAAGTTGGTTATCATCATGGTTCAAACTTATCACCACTATATCTTTATCTTTCAACAGGAGAATGGAAATATTGGAATTTTTATGAGAGTTTTTCAAGACATTTAATTGACCATGTTTCTGTAAATTATGACCCGTGGAATCCAGAGGCAGATTTAAATCCTGTGTTTCAATGGCCTGGTGCTGTTTATCATTGTGATGGATATGTTCCATGGGGTTCATATCATGAATTATGGGGACATATGGGAGCACAATATAGTTATTTAATCTATTATTATCTTACAGGTGATACAAGGGGTCTTGACCTTGCAAAAGAATGGGTAGAATCAGTTCTTAAAAAATTTCGTGTTACTGATGATTATGATTTTTCAGGTATGATAGATAGAAATCCTGCAAACGGATGGATGGTTGCAACAAACTATTATGCTGATTTACAGGATGAACGACTTTTAAGATTAATATGGGAATTCAGAGATAGATTATTTTCCCAGCCAATGAAATATATGTCTGATGCTCCGCCACCAGCACAATCAGGAAGGTACTGGATGTGGACATATATAAGATACTTCAGGGATAAATTACCCTTAAAACTTCTTTCAGAATGGGTTGATGAATTTACAAGAAGTGGTCCAAATACCCCTGGATATAGTTGGCCCATTAAAGCAATTGATAAAGACGGAAAACAACTTAAAGCAATATGGTGCCATGAAGGTTCTTCAAGAGAAGTTGATTTAACAATTGCAGGACCAATGTATGGAAGTTATAGCCCTTACTTCATAGATACCTCATTATATACTAAAAATGATGCCTATATTAAATGGTACTGGTTTGAAACTATTGGACTTTCTTCTTTAAGACAATGGGCACATGGTCATCCTTCTCCATTCTATTCACTTCAATGGTTCAGTGATGATATTTTAAGATACATGCCACTTATTCCAGTTATGAAAGATTTAAAATTACCTGAAGTTCCATGTTTATTTCCTTTTACTGCTGAGGATTGGGAAAAAGTTACCACTGTAATTAAAGAAGATGAGGATAGAGAGTTTAATTTGAATTTCTGGGGTTATGTTCCTGAAAAAATGAAAACACCACTTAAATTTCAGGTTATAGACCCTGAAATGAAAGTAATAATTGAAGGAGAGATACCAAAAGGAGTGATAATGCCTGATAAACCATTTAAAGTGAAAATACCAAAGGATAACAAAACTGGAGAATATATCTTAAAGTTTATAGGAGGAAAAGAGTGGTATGGTATTATGTTGAACTGTCCTATAAGTGACCTTCCTAAAGAAGTTTATATTATTTCAGATAATTCCCGTGTCCTTACAGCAACAAGATATTATACACAAACAGAAAAAAATCAAACAGAAATTATTTTAACACTTACTGGAAACTCACTTTTCAGACTGGAAACATCTTCTGGAGATAAAATAAGGACTGAGTATGAACAGAAAAGATATATTTTAAATATTGAACCAGAAAAAGGATATAAATTGAGTTTCTGTAGAAAAGGGGTTACTTCAAGTGGATATGGAGGATTTATAAATTCAAGTGGTAAAGATATAATTCTTTCTTTTGACCAGTCATACTGGTTTTATCCTGAAATATTAAAAAAATTAAAGAAAGGAGGTGAAAAAAGATGAAAAGGGAAGGGTTTACCCTTATAGAATTGCTTGTTGTAGTTGCGATAATTGCGATTCTTGCAGCGATGTTACTCCCGGCACTTTCAAGAGCAAGAGAGCAGGCAAGAAGAGTTACCTGTATGAACAACTTAAGACAGATAGGACTTGCAATTATAATGTATGCGAATGACAATGATGATTTTCTTCCTCTTAATCTTTCTCCTCATGGATACTGGTTATGGGATGGACAGATAGGAAATACATATACTGCACTGGGTGTTCTTCTTCAAGGATGGAGACAGAAAAAAAAAGGGACTTTATTTAGATAGTCCCCAGTTTCTTTACTGCCCTTCTCCCTGGCCTGGAAGTGGTAAAGGATGGAAGGATAGAGGAAGTTTGAGTCATATAATAAGTAATTTTGAAAAACCAGGGGCAAGGGCATTCTGTCATTATACTTATAATACATATGTTAATTCAAGGATTTCATGGTGGGGTCTAGGGTGGGTAAATCCACCTACAAAGCCACCTGTGCCGAAAGAGATATGGGATAAGGCCAAACTACATAAAGCAGTAAAAATAAGAGCAATAGCAGTTGCTGATTATTTTTATTTACCTTCTGCTGCTGACCCATCAACATATTATGCAGGGTTTAATCATGGGGGTAGAGATAATGATTGGTATCCAGATGGTTTTAATATACTCAGTTTTGATGGAGCAGTTAAATGGGTAAATGATTCAGGACATAAAATTGCTGATGAATTATGCGAATATTATAATTGGAAGACAAATGGGCATCCCAATTCGTATTTCTGGTCTCATACTTTTGATGAATTAAAATAAGATATTATGGGGTGAAAAAAGATGAAAAGGAAAGGGTTTTACTATCTTTATGCAAATCAACTCCGATATAATTTATTTTTCCTTCTTTTCCATCCGCCACACAACTTGGCGGATGATTACATATAGATTAAATTTTACAGGAGGTGCATTATGAAGAAAAAATTTTCAAAACCACATGGCTTCACCCTTATAGAGTTGCTTGTTGTAGTTGCGATAATTGCGATTCTTGCTGGAATGTTATTACCTGCATTAAACAGAGCAAGAGAAAAAGCAAGGCAGACAGTATGTTTGAATAATTTAAAACAACTTGGACTTGCAACACATATGTATGCACAGGATTATGATGGATATTTACCACCACAGGGATGGAGAGGTATAGACCATGAAAGTGATTATACATGGCAAATATGGACATATTCTTCAGCACTTGGAAAAGGAGGATATGTTGGTCCTGGTTATTTTTTAATTGGTTACAAAAGCAATGGAAGTGGAAAAGGAATGTATATATCTGATATTTCTTTTTTTTATTGTCCAAGTTGTACAAAATGTGGTTACTGGTCGGGTCATTTGAAACTATCAATAATGAAATCAAGATGGGAAGCACCTAATACTGATGGTTGTAGAATTCCCTATGGATGGAACCACAATGATGATATTTATAAACACACATGGTCAAGTTCAAAAGCATATGGAAGACTGGATAAAGCAACAAAACTTGGATATGTCTGGATGGCTGACCTATACTGGGCTCCTTCTGTTCCTGTGACACCTGGAATAAGACCATCTCTTGGAAATCATCTTGATAATAATTATTTACCGCTTGGATTTAATGTTTTATTTTTTGATGGTTCAGCAAGATGGATACCAGATTCAGGACACAGAATTGCAAATACAGGTGGAAATTACAGAACAGACCCGAGTTTATGTAAATTCTGGTGGGAAGTAACTCAAAATACAAGATAAAACGGTAGGTGAAAAAAGATGAAAAGGAAAGGTTTTACCCTTATAGAGTTGCTTGTTGTAGTTGCTATAATAAGTATTCTTGCTGGAATGTTATTACCTGCATTAAACAGAGCAAGAGAAAATGCAAGGCAGACAGTATGTTTGAATAATTTAAAACAACTTGGACTTGCAACACATATGTATGCAAATGATTTTGATGGATATTTACCACCTGGAACTGGAATAGTCAATTATGGTGATGGAAGTGGAACAACATATGATATATGGGAAGCAAGAATTACATCAGGAACAGGATACTCTCCTGGAGCAATTTATAGAGGTCCTGGATATTTTTTTATGGGATGGAAAAAAACAGGTAAAGGTCTATATCTTTCAGACCCAAAAATAATAATCTGTCCAAGTAGTACAAGGTCAGGAAATGGTAAAAGTGTTGCAAAGATAAGTTATATAAAAGATAAATTTGAAAATCCAAATGGAGACCTAAGTTGTATAATTGTTTATGTATGGAATCACAGTCCTATGATTTATGAACATTCATGGGATAAATCTTCTCCAATAAAGGGAAAACTTGATAAAGCAGTAAAATATGGATATATATGGATGTCTGATGCTTATACTCCTCCAACATGGCCACCAACTCCCGGAATCAGACCATGGGATGGAAACCATCTTGATAAGGACTATATACCAATAGGATTTAATGTTTTATTTTTTGATGGGTCTGCTAAATGGATACCAGGAGCAAAAATTTTTGAGAAATTAAGAGGATATGGAAATGGTGGTAATACAAATCATGGATGTGATTTCTGGAAACTTACATGGAAAGATTTGATATATTAAAAGGAGAAAGGAATGAAAAAATTGTTTTTTATATTTTTTCTGCTTTTTGAAATATCTTTTTCAGAAGAATTACATCTTTCCAGTGAAGGATTTTATTTTTATGAGAAAGAAGATAAAGAATGGCATATAAATTTTAAGGGTAAAATTCCTTCTTTTTGTGGTTTTTATTTTATTCTTTTTGATACGAAAGGAAATATTTTTTATTCTGGAGCAATTCCTTCATCTGATTATTCAGAAAAATCATATACTATAAAAATTCCAAAAGACAATATTGCTGGTTTTTATAAGGGTGTTATAGTTGGAGAAGAAGCGGTTTTTGATTCTTTGAGTTTACCTTTAAGTGACCTTGAATATGAAGTTTATGGTGGAGATTATTTTGCAACTCATTATAAAGGGAGATTATATTTTCAGGTTGATAGTGATGATATATATATTCTTGGTGCTTATAAAGGGAATTTAAAAATTTTAAATGAAAAAGAAGAAGTAATTGCTGATACAAGAATAACAAAAAAACAGGAAAAATATGATAATCTGACAGAATTCAATGGGAAAAAGGGTATAACATATATTTTAGAAAAGGAATGCAGGTATTTCAGAATAAAAAATAACAAAAAAATTTTTTTGAGTAATGACCCTAAAAAACTTTTTATACCAGACCCTGAACTTGATAAGATTGAATGGTGGAAATTGCCTTTAAAAAAGGAGACAAGATGAAAAGATTTATTATGTTTTTCTTTGTTTTATGTTTTTTCATTTTTGGTGCAGAGTTTAAGTCAAAAATTTATTATCTTGAATGGGAACAGATAAGTAAAGAATTGAAATTTAATCTTTGTCTTGAAAAGGAAGAATTTTCAAATCTGGATGGAGAAGGAAGAATTGTTTTTGGGATAGAAAAAGGAAATACAATAAATTCTTTAAATGAACTAACATTGGGTATTAGAATTACAACACTTGATGAAGGAAAATTAATATTTGAAAAAGAGATACCTGTTGAAAAAGGGATAGTAGTGATGGATTTTGACCTTGATAGTTTAGAGCCAAATGAATACCAGATACAGGCAGAAATTAAAAAAGGAAATAATATTCTGAAAAAAGAGGAAAAAATTTTTAGATATGTAAAAGAAAAACCACCTTTAAATAAAGGTAAAATTCCTTTAATTTTTTCAACAGATATTCCATTAAAAAATGATACTTTTCCTGTTTCTTTTGGTATTCCATTTCCAAAAGGTGCTTTGTATGATGAGAAAAATGTTAGAATTGTTGATAAAAATGGTAAAGAAGTTCCATCTCAAAAATTTGTTCGTTCAAGATGGGGTTTTTCCAATAAATCAAGTATAAGATTTCTTGGGATAGATTTTCAGACAGAAGGAGTTAAATCTAACTGGCAGAATAAAAATGAAGTTAATTATTATGTTGAATTTGGACCTACAATCAATTATGATACAAAGAGTGGAATTAAAATAGAAGAAACAGAAAATGAATATATTGTAGATAATGGAGCAATTAAGTTTACAATTAAGAAAAAAGGATGGAATTTAATAGATAGTGTAATTTCAGGTGGAAAGGAGATATTTAAAAATAAAAAAGAGAATGGATTTTATTTAATTGACCATGAAGGAAGTATATACAGAGCCAGTAATGATAGTGAAGTTAAAGTTGAAATTGAAGAAAAAGGAGATATAAAAACAGTATTTAGAATAGAGGGTTGGTATGTAAAGGATAATTCAGAAGGAAAAACTGTCAATTATTCTCTACCAACAGATAAACTCTGTAAATTCATAACAAGGATTGAAGTATATAAAGGGAAACCTTATATAAGGGTTCTACACACAATAATCTTTACATTTGATTCAAATATGGTGAGATTAAGAGATATTGGATTTTCTTTACCTTCTGATTTTAAAAATGCTTTTTTTGGGATTGAAGGAGAACAGGCATTTAAAATAGACAAAAATTCATTAAAAACAGGTTCAATATACTTACTTCAACATCTTCCTGATAAATTTTCTATAGAAACATCAGATGGAAGAATTATTAAAGAAGGAAGACACAGTGAAGGATGGTTTGCAATTGAAAAAGAAAATGGGAATATAATTGGAATTTCAAATAGAGAGACATGGCAAAAATTTCCAAAAGAATTTGAAGTTTTAAATGACAGAGTTAATTTTCATATATGGCCAAGTCATGGAAAGACACATTCTGAAATAAATGAGATTGAGCCGACCGAAATTTATAAACTTTGGTTTTGTCATCAAGGGAAAGAATTGAATTTTGCAATGCCATGGAAATATTATTTTAAAGCAGCAGAAATTTATAATAGTCCATCTACAGGGGTTTATACAGCCCCTGGTCTTGTACTTGCAGGAGTTCATTCAAGTATTCTTGGTGCTGGAATTACAAATGATTTTCTTATAACATTTCTTGAGAATAATATTGAAAAACAGAAAGAGATATCAAATTGTTTCCAGATTCTTCCTCACTGTATACCTGACCCTAAATGGACATGTGATAGTTTAGCAGTTGGATATATAGCGCCTTATTCACCAGAAAAATTCAAATTCATTGAAGATTGTATTGAGAAAATAGTAAAAAGTTATTGGGAATTACAGGACTATACAGGACAATATGGAATGTGGATATATAGAACCTGGCACCATACATCTTATAAAGGAGATAAAACATTTGATTTATACAGGTTTTACAATGCAACACACCATTATGAAGCATTCATGCCATGGTTGCTTTATATAAGGTCAGGAGACCCGTTCTATTTAACTCAGGGAAGAGCAAATACCCGTCTTCTTTCTGATTTAAATATTATACATTATGATGACCCTAATTATAATCACAAAGAATTTCATTTTCACCAAAAAAGAATTATTGGTTCAACAAGACATACAAATGGTTTCTGTCCATGGGGAGGAGACCATGGTTTACTTGCCCATCTTACCTGTTATAATGCTTTAATAGTTGCCTATTATTTTACAGGTGATTTAAGATTAAAAGAAGTTGTAGTTGATGAATGGCAGAAAACAATTGTATCAAATAGAAGTCATCCAGAATTTAATGGTGCAATAAGATTAGAGCCAGGAAGAGACCCTAACAATGCACTTGGTGAACTTATAGACCTTTATCAAATGACATATCATCCTGCTCTACTTATTTATATAGATGATTGTTTAAGGAAATTTCTTGATAATATGTATCACTGGGGAGAAGTTCTTCATAATGTTTTGTTATTTTATAAAAGTGAAAGAGCAAAAAAACAATTACTTGAAGGAGTATCTAACCCAAAATCTGATAAAGTAAATCTCTGGACCACTCATGCACCACATGAAAATTATGCACTCGCTTCAATATTTGAAACTGATAAGGAAAAAAGTAAAGAATATGCTGTAAAATCTTTTTTCAGTTCAAACTTTTATGAATGGAATGGTAAAGGAAATAAAATTAAAAATAAAGAACCTTTTGGTGCTTTCTGTTCAATTCCTGATTTTATTCTTTATGTTCCAAGGGTAATATATGCTCTATCAAAATCAAATATAGAAGACCCCACAAACTGGATTTATTCTCAATCATTACCTGGATGCCCTTCTGGAACTTACTGTATTGTAAAGGAAGAAACTGACAGGAATTTTAACATAATAATAAGAGGAGATATTGGAAAAAAAGAAAGTGGTGGATTCCCTTTAAAAGTTATAGACCCGGAAAAAAAGGTAATTATTGAAACTTTAATAGATAAATCTTATACAAAACTTACTGTTCCAAAAGATGGAAAAACTGGTGAATATTTAATAATTCTTGAGGTGAGAGATGGAAAAGATGATGTATATGTTCCTCTGACAGACCTTGAAAAAGAAGTTTATTATGTTAATTACTGGTTTCAATGTACAGAGACAAAATACTTCACAAAACCAAAAACAGAAGAAAAGGAAATAATTGGTATTAAACCGCATGTCTATTCAGTTTATATAATCTCAAATAAAACGAAAGAAGTAATTGCTTTAACAGAAAAAGGAGAAAAAATAGAAATAGAAATGCCATCTGAAGGGATATGGATTTTAGGAAAAACAAGGTATATGCATCTTAAACAACCACTTATTCTTTCAAATGATGAAAAACACTGGTTTTTGCCTGAAAGTATAAAAGAAATACAGTTTAAGTGGAAAACTACATGGTAATAAAAACAAGAAAGGAGGAAAAGATGGGAAGAAAGATTTTTTTGAGTTTTTTGTTTATTTATTTTTTGATTTATTTTTCAAGTTATTGTAAGTGGGTGATAAATAAAGAGTTATTTCCAGTGTGTCTTGATTTTGGTGATAAAAAAACTCCTGCTGCTGAAAGTTTTATAAAGATTACACAGGAAACAATATATAATGAAAAAACAGGATATGGATGGGAAAAGAAATATAATATCTATCCAACAGGGACAAAAGATTTAACATCTACCCCAAACCAAACAGGTCTTGCATCAACAGAAGAAGCAAATTTAATAATAAATCTTAAAAACGGAATTTATAAAGGAATAATTACACCAGCAGTTGTGGGAAAGGATATAGGAAGATTATACAGATATTCTCTTTTAGGGAATGAAAAAGTGCTTGTTGAAAAAGTAGAATTGCCTGAAAGAACTTTTACAGTAAAAGTAACAGATGGAAAATTAAAATTGACATTTAAACCAAAGGAAAATGGATGGATAGTTCACAGTATTGTTTTGATGCCTATTGAAAATTTTTTAAAAGCACCTGAAGAATTTGAAAAAACTAAAAGATTATTGATTGTTGGAGATGAGGACTGGATATTGAACTTACAAATACCTGAATTAAAATATAAAGAAACACCTTTTCCCTCATTTATGAAAGAGGATATACTTATTTTCAAAAAATCAATTACAGACATTATTACTCCTGTTTATAGGCCAGAAGAGGAAGAAATTTTAAAAAAAATTGAGATGAAAGCGGCTGGAGATGAATATGAATCTTATCAGTTTGGTATTATATCAAAAAAACCACTTCCTCAGTTAAAATTTAAAATATCTGAATTAAAAGGTCCAAAAACAATCCCACCACAGAATATAACAATAAGAACGCAATACTATTTTAATTATAAAAAAAGTCTTACTCCAAAAACACTTGATTTAAGAGAAGAAACAGAATTAATTCCTAATTATACTCAAGGATTCTGGTTAACAGTTTATATTCCTCCTGATACACCTGAAGGGATTTATAAAGGAGAAATAAGTATAAATGGATTAAATATGAAAGAAAAAAAGATTCCAGTTGAATTAACTGTTTTGCCATTTAATCTACCACAATTAAAAAGGCATTTTTATAATATAATGTGGCTTGGTACATATGATACAAAACCAGATTCACCATCACAGGAAATCTGCAAAATGGCAATTCTTGACCAGAAAGCACATGGAATAAATGCTTTTGGATGTGAGTTAAGATATCCTGCATGTAACATATATAAAGAAGGAGATGAAATTAAATTTGATTTAAAACCACTTGAATACAGAATAAATTTTTATAAATCACTTGGAATAAACCTTGATAAAAACGGGAAATTTATATGGTTAATAGGAATTCATCCTCAAAAAACTCTTGCTGAACTTACAGGAACGGATACAAGAATACTTGATAAGTATGTTGTTGAACCACTTTCTTTTACTGACAAATTTCTTGAGGTATACTCACAGATAGTTGCAGCAGTTGAAGAATATGCAAAGAAAAATGATTTACCTGAAATGTATCTTTTCAACATAGATGAACCTTATGGTATATATAAAAATAAGGTTGCATTACAACTTTTAAAAGCAACAAAAAAAGGTGGTGGGCATCCGTGGGTAACTGTAAATGATACTTATTACCAGCCGCTTAAAGAATATTTAGATGTTCCTGTTTTTGCCAATGGATATGCTTCTTACAAAACTTACGAAGAATACAAAAAAATGGGAAAAAAATTCTGGTTTTACAGCGCTGCTCCAAGAGGGTTAAGACCTGTATATGCAAGATATGAAACAGGAATTTACCTTTATAAAGTAGGATTTGAAGGAGCAACATGGTTTGTTTATACATGGAGTTTGGGAAATGCATATAATGGACTTAGCAGTATGTGGAATGCAACTCATCCTGGTTTCTGGGAGTTTGTACCAACAATTTCATGGGAATGTACAAGAGAAGGTATTGATGATGTCAGGTATATGGAATTTCTTGAAGATTTATTGAATAAAAATAAAGAAGAAAAAATTTTTAATGTATTTAATTCATTACTTGATATTGTAGACCCTGATATAAATAACTTTTTACACATAGACCCGATTACAGATGTTCTTGTTGGAAAAGATGCAAGCACATGGAAAAGCAGAGACCTTGATTTAATGAGGGAATTTTTACAAAAATCAACTATAAAACTTTTAAAAGGGAAGGAAGGAATTACTAAAGAAAATAAAGGAAGAAAATTAAAGGATTTGAAAGTAAGTTTTGATAAAGAAGTTAAAGAAGAATTGAAAACAAGAGAAGTTGATTTTTATTCCAGTAAATATATCTGCGAAGCACTCCTAATTGAAAAAAATCTTATAAAAATTGATGGAGAAATGGAAGATTTATGGAAAAATGGATATAAAATTGAAAATTTTGTTAAACTCAATGAACCTGATAACCCTGCTGATGATAAGACAGAAGTTTATATTTTAAGAGATAAAGAAAACCTCTATTTATTTTTCAAATGTTTTACAAACGATATGACAAAAATAAAAGCAACAATTACAGGAGATAAAAGAGATATAAAGGAAATATGGAGAGAAGATGGAATTGAAATTTTCATTGACCCAGGATGTAAATATCTATCATATTATCAACTTATGATAAATGCAAACGGAGCACTTACAGATATGAAAGTTGATATTGGTGAAAAAAAAGAAGATGACCTTGAATGGAACAGTAATGCAGAAGTTAAAACAAAAATATTAAAAGACCTCTGGACAGCAGAAATAAAAATACCTTTTAAATCTCTTGGAAATTACGAAATATATGGAATAAACTTTTGCAGGAATAATACTCAAGAAAAAGGAACTCATACTTTATGGAGTCCAACCAAAAAAGCATCCCTTGGAAATCAGGGATTCGGCGTTCCAGAAAGATTCGGAAAATTACTTCTGGATAAGAAAGAAATATACAGAAAAGTAAAATCAATAAAAGGAGAACTTGTATTTCAACCACTTGGCGTTGAAAATAAAGTTGAATTGGAGATTGATAAAAGTCTGCTTGGAAAAAAAATGGATATAAACATAGTAAATTTCAAGAATGAAAAAGTTTTTGAAAAAAATATCCTGTTAGAAAAAGAAAAAATTGAAATTCCTTTTGTTATCTACCAGGATAATAATGACCCGATTTATTATTTAAAATTTAAATGCGATGACTATATATTTGAAATTCCTTTTAAATTTTTAACAAAAGATATTAATTTTTTTGTTTTCCCGGAAAATGCCTTTTTGATTTATTCTTCTGACGAGAAAGAGACAAAATTGCATGGAAGTATAAAAATAAATAAAGCAGAAATAGTTAAAAATCCTGATGCAAAATTGAAAATTGTATTAGAATATATATCAGGTGGTATCTTAATTGAAAAAAATTTAAAAATGATTTCAAACAATTTTAATATCTGGTTGCCAATTAAAGATTTGGATTCTGGCGGATATATTTTAAAAGTAGAAGTATATATAAATCCAGAAACTGTTTTTAAAAATGAATATAAATTTCTGAAACTTTAAATTAAAAAGGAGGATTTAGATGAAAGTTAATAAGATTAAATGTGAAAATTTTATAGTTTACAGAAAGGAAAATGAATTTTCTGCATGGCCAAGAAATTGTGGAGTTTATAAATATAAAGGAGATGAAATTGTTGTAAATTTTTTTACAAGGACATGTAATTATCAGACAAAAGAAGAAGTTGGTCATGGTTATGAACCCCCTGATAATTCGTCAAGAATAATGCAGATAAGGTCAAAAGATGGTGGAAAAAACTGGAACAATTCAAAAAAAATATTAACTCCAATAAACCTGGGAAAAGGAGAAACAGAGAATATAAATTTTCTATCACCAAAGGAATTCAATTTTAAAAATCCTGATTTTATGCTTATCGCTATCAAAAATAATCTATTTTTTTCTGATGATAGAGGAAAAACTCTTTACGGACCATGCAGATTACCTTCTTTTGGATATGATTTTAACTGGGCAAGACCTGATTATGTGGTCAGAGAAGATGGTGCTTTAATTTTATTTTCTACTGTCAATTGTTCTGATGGAAAAGAAGGAAAACCTATAGCAATAATATCAAAAAATAATGGTTTATCCTGGGAAATCCTTTCTTATATATCATCTGAAAAAAACGACTATATGCAGATAATGCCCTCTGGTATTATCCTTCCTGATGGGAAAATTTTATGTGCTATAAGATGTCAGAGATACAGGCATGGATACAGTTTCTGGTCAGAATGTTATATTTCAGAAGACAGTGGTAGAAGCTGGCAGTTTTTATCAAGAATAAATGATATTGGAAGTCCATGCCATTTATTATTGCTTAAAGATGGAAGAATTCTTGCTACTTATGGATACAGGTCATACCCCTTTGGAATAAGATGTTCAATAAGCGAAGATTATGGAAAAACATGGAAGAATGAATTTATTATAAGAGATGATGGTGGTTCCTGGGATTTAGGTTATCCTGTAAGTATTCAATTAGATAGTGGAAAAATTTTAACTTTCTATTATTTCAATGATAAAAATGACAAAATACAGGTAGATGGTGGAGTTAGATATATAGCAGGTTCTATTTTTGAAATTTAGATTTATTTGTTTTTAACTCCAAAAGAAATTAAGTTTTCTAAACTTATCTTAAGTGCTTCAAATGGGTCACAGGTAGGTCTATCCATTTCAACAAGACAGAATTTAACCTTTGACTTCTTACAGGATTTTATAATCCTTTCCCAGTTTAAATTTCCACTTCCTATAGGTGGCATAACCTGCTGATTTTTTATTATTCCCATATCCTTAAAATGTACCTGACTTACCCTTCCATTATATCTTTCAATCCAGTATGCAGGGTCTCCTCCACCATATGTAACCCAGTAAGTATCTATTTCACCCTCAAGTTCAGGGCAATTATCAAGTAAAATTTCAAGTCCTGTTTTACCATTATATCTCTCAAATTCAATCCCATGGTTGTGGTATCCAAGTATAAGTCCATTTTTTTTAATTTTTTCAATTATTTTATTAAATTCATCCGCAACTTTTAAATATCCATCTTTATTATGTAATTCTCCTGGCAATCCCGGACACATAATACCTTCACATCCAAGAATTTTATGCTCCTCTATTACCTTTTCTGTTTCTTTTATAATCCTTTCATAACCAGTATGAGTTGAAACAGCAACAAGTTCTGTATCATCAAGTATTTTTTTAAGTTCCCTTACATCTTTTGGTTCACTCACAGCAGAAATCTGGACATATTTATAACCCATTTCTCTGATTTTTTTTAATGTATTTACTGTATCTTCAACTGACTTACAATAATCTCTTAATGTATATAATTGAACTCCACATTTCATTTTTTCCTCCTTTTTCGTTCAGAAACTTTAAGAAACATTTTAACACTTAAAATTTCTTTTTCAAATTTTGAAAAATAGAAGATAGATAAAAGCATTTATAAAAGTTACCGGTATCCCCACTCTTGCAAATTCCCAGAAAGTTATTGTTTCTCCATATTTCTTTTCAGCATTTTGGATTATAATAACATTACTTGCAGCACCCAGAATAAATAAATTACCACTTATTGTACTGCCTGAAGCGAGAACCATCATTTCTTTAACACCTGCACCTGACTGAATAAGCAAAGGTAGATAAAGTGCTACAAGTGGAACATTTGATATCAATTGACTTAAAATTATACTGATAATCATTATCATATTGATAGATGTTATATTAATTTTTAGATTTTTTATGATTGATTGAAAGAAACCTGTATTCCAGACACTCGCCATCAATATGAACATTGAAGCAAAAAATATTAAAGTATGCCAGTCAATCTTCTTAACTATTAAAACCCTTTTTTTACTGAAAATTAAAATCGGGAGTGCAGAAATAACAGTAATATGAACAAGTTTTAAGTCAATTTTGCTATCAGTTAAAGAAAGAAAAATTTTAGTGAATATTAAAATAACAAAAATAAAAATAGAAATCCCGGACAAAAAAGCAAGAGAATTATCTTTTATTGTCTCCTGATAGTGATTTAATGAGTTGTTTTTAAAATGTTCCCTGTAAAAAAGTTTTAACAAAAAAAATAAAGCGAAAAGATTGATGATTGTAGGAAAAAATAGATAATGGAAAAATGTAAGAAATGGATTTTTTAGATTTCCTTCTGTTGCAATAAGAAAGTTCTGGGGATTACCAACAGGACTAAAAACACTACCAGTGGTTATGGAAAAAGCAAGAGTAATTAAAAGAAATTTAGCATTTATATTATGCTTTTTTGCAATATGTAATATCACAGGAGTTCCTATTATGGCAAGGGTATCATTCATCAATAGAGCAGAAGAAAAACCAATTCCAAATAGAATTAAAAGTAATAACTGATTTACTGTTTTTGCTTTTCTAAATATTCTGTATGTGATATAGGAAAGACAGCCACTTTCTTCAAGAGCAACTCCAATAACAAACATACTGAATAAAAAGAACATAACTTCCCAGTTTATTGATTTTAAAGCATTAACAAAAGAAATCTGATGTGCAATAAGAACTATTAAACAGCCACCTAACATTGCCTGCCAGATTTGAATTTTTATATTTCCTATCTGTCTTATTGCAATAATTAAAAAAACAAAAAATAAACTTATTATTGAAATCATAGTAATTTGAAAAAGGTATTTTTAGCAGAAAATAAAAATTTAAAAAAATTACTTCTGTTTCTTCTTTCTGAATATTCCGAATAGAGAAAATTTTTTCTTTTCTTTTTTAACTTCTGTTTCTTCTTTTTTTGCTTCAACAGATATTTCTTCTTTTTTCTGTTTTGCTTTTTTTCCAAAAATTCCTCTTTTTTCTTTCTTTTCGGTAATCTCTGGTTTTTCTATTTTTTCTTCTTTTATAACTATTTTCTCTTTTTCATGTTTTTCAATTTCTTCATATTCAGAATATACACCGTATTTTTTTACAAGTTCTATAACATAAGAGTATTGCTGAAAACTTATGGTATTTGGAATAGAATGGTCCGAATGATAGATATAACCACCATTTTTCTTTGCAACTTCAAATTTTCTTTTTATCTCCTCTTCAATTTTTGATGGATCTGGGTCTGCCATCAATCTTACATCTATACCTCCCATAAATGAAAGTTTATCTCCATATTTTTCTTTTAATTCAATTAAATCCATTCCTGCTTTAACTTCAAGTGGCTGTAAACAATCAAGTCCAACTTCAATTAAAATAGGTATAAGTTCTTTAACATTTCCACAGGAATGAAGTAATGTCTTCATACCCTTTGAATGAAAATATTCATAAACAATTTTATCTGCCTCATAATGTGTTTTCATATAGGTATCAGGTGAAAATAAAAGACCATTTCTATATCCCATATCATTAAACATAAAAGCACCATCAAATTTAAAACCATTTCTTATCATCAAGTCAGCCATAACAAGAGTAAGTTCTGCAAGTGTCATAATCATTTCTTTTACCCAATCAGGGTCTTCAACCATTGTAATTAAAAGTTGCTCTGACTTCATATAACCCTGAAGTATATCATATCCATATCCACCACTGAAAACACAGAATTTTCCCTCCTCATAGGCTGCTTTATTTCTTGCAAGTCCAGAAGCCCAGTCAACTCTTGTCCAATCAGGCTTAAGCAATTTTTTGATTTCCTTCCAGTCATCCTTTGTTTTTACAGGCCAGTCAATAATTTCAGGAGTTGTAGAATAATCCCTGTGATTTTTTCTTTTTCCTCCCTGTGGTGTTGTTGTGATTATATACTCCTCATTCTTTTCAATTACTCTTACAGGAAATCTTGGACTTGTATCAGCACCAAAATATTCAAACTCATATCCAAAAAATTCAGCAGGTGTGGTATCCTCGGGTAATCCTTCTTTATGCCATCTTCTAACAGTTGCTCCCCATGGACTATCATGAATTGGAACTCTGTCAGGGATTTGATGATTTAAGGCTCTTAAAATTCTTTCTCTACTTGTCATTTTTTACTCCTTTTAAATTTTTAATCTCAATAATTCTTTTTCTTTCCCCAACATTTTTTATTTTTACATAAATCGTTTTTTTTGGCAAATTTTTTTTTATTCTTTCTGCCCATTCAATTAAAATTATTCCTTTATCAAGATAATCAGTCCAGCCAATATCAAAAAGTTCATCAAAACTTTCAAGACGGTAAAGGTCAAAATGAAAAACAGGAATTTTGCCTTTATACTCATTTACTATTACAAAAGAAGGACTGAAAACACTGTTATGTGAAAATTTTTTTACAATACCTTTTATCATAGTTGTTTTCCCGCTACCAAGTTCTCCAATAAATCCAACAATGTCTCCCTTTTTTAAATACTTTGCTATTTTTTCTCCAAGTTTTATTGTTTCTTTTGAGTTTTTTGTGTAAAATATCATAAAAAGATTTTACTTTTTATTTTTAAAAAGGTAAAATATAAATACCTGTTCCGGACGCGGAGATTAAGAACCCTTGAGCCAACGACCATATATAGGGAGCCAAGTCCGGATGGAGCTGACAGGTTCGCCATGCCTTATGGCGAAAAGTCAAAACTATCCGGGGAGGCACCCACTTTAAAATACGGGTCTCAAAGGGTAAAATCTCTACGCCGGAACGGGTTTTTATTACTTATAAAATATGGTATAATTATAAAATAAAGGGCAGGTGGCCGAGTGGACAATGGCAGCAGACTGTAAATCTGCCGGCTCTACGCCTTCGGAGGTTCGAATCCTTCCCTGCCCAACTAAATGTTCTTTGAAAAACTGAGGATTGAAACAGAAGTAAAAAAAGCATCATAAGTGGAAGGATTCGAAGTGAGGCACGGGTTAAGGAATTGCGACCAAGTGGAGCAATTCCAGTGCCGAGTGGCGACCGTAGCGAGCATTTTTCGAAAGAAAAATATTTCTTAAGCGAACGGAGGCGCCGAATCCTTCCCTGCCCAACTAAATGTTCTTTGAAAAACTTATTCTTTTTTCTAAAATTAAGCGGGGTTGGTTTAATGGTAAAACATCAGCCTTCCAAGCTGAGGATACGGGTTCGATTCCCGTACCCCGCTCTTTTATAAAGGAGATAAAAAATGAAAGTTGATATAAATAAAAAAAGTGAAATAGAGGTTGAATTGTTATGTGAAGCAGAAAAAGTAGAAATTGAAGAAGAAAAAAATAAAATAATTAAGGAAATAAAAAAAGATGCTGAAATTGAAGGTTTTAGAAAAGGGAAAGTGCCTGAAGATATAATTGAAAAAAAATTCAGTGAAACAATCAAAGAAAATATCTTAAAAAATATCATTTCAAAAGCATATTATGAAACCTTAAAGAAAGAAAATTTTATACCTGTGATACAACCTGAAATTTATGATGTTGAATTTACAGAAGAAAAGTTAAAATTTAAAATTGGATTGGAATTAAAACCAGGTGTTAAGATAAAAAAATATAAAGGAATAACTGTTAAGAAAGTTGAACCGAAAGAAGTAAAAGAAGAAGATGTGGAAAATACATTGAAAGAACTTGAAAAAAGACCGGAATTTGCTTCTTCTGTAATTGACCTTGAAAAAAGACAGATGTGGAAAAAAAGAATAAGAGAAGAACTTGAAGAAAGAGAAAAAAATAGTGCCAGAATTGAAGAAGAAAAACAATTATGGAATGACCTTTTCAAAAACGCAGAATTTCCTATTCCAGAAAAACTTGTCGCAAAAAGAGCAAGAGAGTATACTGAATATCACTTAAGGAGAATGAATTTGCAGGGTAAAACAAGAGAGGAAATCGAAAATTATGCTCAACAGATTTTTAAAGCAGTAAAACCATATGCAGAAGAAGAAGTTAAAAAATATTTTATACTTGATAAAATTGCAGAAATTGAAAATGTAGTTGTTGAAGAAAAAGAAGTTGATGAAAGAATAGAAATTTTCAGCAGAAGTATTGGTAAACCATTTGAAGAGGTAAAAAAAGAACTTGAAAAAACAGGAGAAATTGAGAACATAAGAGATGAGATAAAAATTGATAAAGCATACAAAATTGTTAAAAATAATGTGAACTATATTGAAAGAATTGTTATTCCTGGTGAGGAAAATAAGAAATGAAAAATCAACTTATCCCATATGTAATTGAAGTAACAGAAAGAGGCGAAAGGGCTTATGACATTTATTCAAGGTTGCTCAAGGATAGGATAATATTTCTTGGTTCTCCAATAACAGACCATATTGCAAATATAATAATTGCAGAACTTTTATTTTTGCAAAATGAAGACCCGAAAAAGGATATACATTTATATTTAAATACACCGGGAGGTTCTATTACAGCAGGTCTTGCAATATACGATACCATGCAATATGTTTCCTGTGATATATGTACTTACTGTATAGGACAGGCAGCAAGTATGGGAGCGGTTTTACTTGCAGGTGGAACAAAAGGAAAAAGATTTCTCCTTCCTCATAGCAGAGTTTTAATTCATCAGCCATGGGGAGGAGTAGAAGGAACTGTTGTTGATGTAAGTATTCACACAAAAGAAATGATAAGGTTAAGAGAAATAATAAATGAAATTCTTGCACTGCATACAGGACAGCCCATAAAAAAAATCGAAAAAGATACAGAAAGAGATTACTTTATGAATTCAGAGGAAGCAATAAATTATGGCCTTGCAGATAAAATAATTCAATCAACAAAACTTCCAAAATAAAATGGCTATACTTAAAAAAAATGAAATTAAAATAAGAAGAAAAAATGTACCTGCTTTACCTTTGAGAGACCTTATTATTTTCCCTCAGATGGTTGTACCCCTTTTAGTCGGGAGAACAAAATCATTAAACTCAGTTGAAGAAGCAATTGCAAATGAGGGGTATCTTGTAGTAGTTTTTCAAAAAGACCCACAGATAGAAGACCCTGTTTTTGATGATATTTATTCAACAGGTGTTCTCACTAAAATTGTGCAGAGTTTAAAGGAATCAACAGGAGTAATGAAAATTCTTGTTGAAGTTCTTGAAAGAGTAAAAATCAATGATTTTACAACAACAAAAAATTATTTTTCTGTGAATTTTGATTATATAAAGGAAGAAACAGAAACAGATACAGAAGTTGAAGCAATGACAAGACTTACTCTGGAACTTCTGGAAAAATACTTGAATTTTAATATATCTGTACCGAAAGAATTATATAACACAATTACAACACTTGAAAATCCTTCAAAAATATGTGATACAATAGCGGGTTATTTACCCTTAAAAATTAAAGATAAGATAAAAATTCTTGAAACAATACCGATTAAAGATAGATTGAGTACATTAATTGATATATTAAATAAAGAGATTGAAGTTCTTGATGTTCAGAAAAAAATTCAGGATAAAGTCATAAAAAAAATTGAAGATACACAGAGACAATACATTCTGACAGAACAATTAAAACAGATACAAAAAGAACTTGGGAAAGAAGAAGAAACACCGGAAATTGCTGAATTGAAGGAAAAAATTAAAAAGGCTAATATGCCGAAAAATGTTGAAGAAAAAGCAATTGAAGAACTGAACCGTCTCTCAAAGATGATGCCATTATCTCCTGAAGCAACTGTTTCAAGAACTTATATTGAATGGCTATGCAGTTTACCATGGTCTGTTTCCACACAGGATAACCTTGACATAAAACATGCTCAAAAAATTCTTGATGAAGACCATTACGGACTTGAAAAAGTTAAAGAGAGAATTCTTGAATATCTTGCAGTAAGAAGTAGAACTGAATCTTTAAGAGGTCCAATACTCTGTTTTGTAGGTCCTCCCGGAGTTGGAAAAACATCTCTTGGAAAGTCAATTGCCAGAGCCCTTGGAAGAAAATTTGTGAGGATATCTCTTGGAGGGATAAGGGATGAAGCAGAAATTAGAGGACACAGAAGAACATATATTGGTTCATTACCCGGAAGAATAATTCAATCAATGAGAAAAGCAGGCGTTAATAACCCTGTTTTTTTACTTGATGAAATTGATAAACTAGGAAAGGACTTTAGAGGGGACCCTGCAAGTGCATTACTTGAAGTACTTGACCCTGAACAGAACAAAAATTTTTCAGACCATTATCTTGAAGTTGAGTTTGACCTTTCAAAAGTTTTATTCATAACAACTGCAAATACAGAGTTTACTATTCCCCCTCCTTTGCTTGACAGAATGGAAGTTATATCTTTACCCGGATATACTATATGGGAGAAAAAAGAAATTGCAAGACATTTTTTAATTCCAAGACAGATGAAGGAACACGGACTTACTGAAAAAAATATAAAATTTTCAGATGAAGCAATATTTAAAATTATAAAAAACTATACAAGAGAAGCAGGAGTCAGAAATCTTGAAAGAGAGATAGCAAATATCTGCAGAAAAGTAACAAAAAAGATTGTAGAGACAGGAAAAGAAAGTTCTTATATTATAACTTCCAAAAATATAGAAAAATATCTTGGCCCTGAGAAATTCTCATCTCTTGAAATAGAAAAAGAAAACAAAATAGGAGTTGCAACTGGAATGGCATGGACTGAATATGGAGGAGAAATAATATTTACAGAAGTTTTAACAATGAAGGGAAAAGGAGATTTAATTCTAACAGGACAACTTGGAGATGTTATGAAAGAATCCGCCCGTGCTGCTTTAAGTT